>NZ_JBPOEU010000030.1:0-39287 GCF_051251695.1 Maritalea sp.
CACGCAAAACGCTCAAATACGAAACACCGGCAGAGCGTTTTAAAGTATGTGTTGCATCGATCAGTTGAACCCACCGCTCGAAGCTGGCATTTGCGATGAGCGGGTGTTTGTCGCTCTAGGTCAGAAATACTAACGCGGCCTAATCGTAATTCGCCGTTTTGCTGGCCGACAGAGTCAAAACCGTGTGATATCCCATCGGTGGATTGAAACTTAAGCATCCAATATATGTCAAGATTTGCAATCGAAAAGCCCTTGGCACTATCTTTGGGCGACAGGGGGAGCACAATGTCTGAAATTTTTTCCACTGAAGAAACCATCAACGCACCAATTAGCGCGATTTGGGCGCATCTGACTGAGCCAGAGAAAATGTCCAAATGGATGCCTGCGATAGATAATGTGCGCACTGCAAACGGCGAGCCAATAGCGCCGGAAAATCCATTGCTTTATCGAGCAGGGGGCAAAGAATTGTTTTCGCCTGTCGTTGATTATGCACCGTTGATGCTCATTGCTTACCGTTCAACGCGGGGCAACTTCAGCGCCACCTATGTTTATGAAATCAACGCGGTTGATGAAGGAACATCTATTTCGCTTGTTGCGAGCTGCGAGGCCAAGGGCATGATGGTTTTGTTTCAGCCCTTGTTGAAAATGGTGATCAAAAAAGCGGACAGCGTGCAACTTAAAATGCTCAAGGCAGTTGTCGAAGGCACCAACCCTGCCTAAGTAGAAGGTATAATTTGGGATTGGGAGGCAGGCATCATGATCTGGCTAGTATTAGGTATATTTGTTTTTCTTGGCATTCACTCTGTGCGCATGGTCGCGCCGGGTTGGCGTGACCAACAAATTGAAACACGCGGTATCAATGGCTGGAAGGGCATTTACGCCCTTGTCTCTGCCGTTGGCCTTGGTTTGATCATTTGGGGCTTTATACAGGCCCGTCCGGATGCAGCGTTCTTCTATGAGCCGCCAGCTTTCATGCGGCATATCTCATACCTTTTGATCTGGATTGCGTTCGTTGCCTTAGCGGCTTCAAGTTTTGCGGCGGGCAAAATTAAGGCGATGCTCAAACACCCGATGATTACGGGCGTGAAAATCTGGGCGTTTGCCCACCTGTTGGTCAATGGGGATCTGGCTTCGATATTGTTGTTCGGCTCATTCCTAGCTTGGACCATATGGAATCGCATCGCGGTGAAAAGACGCGGAGACCTAACACCTGTTGCTGGTCCCGTTATCAATGACGTGAAGTCGCTTGTCGCTGGAACAGTGTTTTATGTGATCTTTGCGTTCTGGGCCCATGAATGGCTCATCGGTGTTTCGCCGTTTGTTTAAGCTTTTACGCTAGCGCTCATTGGCGTTTGCGCATTTTAAGCAAAATAGTGCGGCTGGATCGACATTCAGCCGCTTTTCACTAATTTCATCACCACAATCTTCGCAAAAGCCAAAGTCGTCGTTTGCTATTCGGGTTAGCGCCCGCTCGATGCGCATTAACTCCGCGCCACGTTGACGCTCTTGTGCCTGAGCCATTGCTTGAGCTTGCATCGCGTCCATGCGAGACAGCCGCCCAACTGACTGTTGATCCAACGTCACGGTATTTCGCGCTTCGGCGCTAAGCGCGTTTAGGCCTTCAAGCTCAGACTTGCGGGTAAGCAATTGTGATTTGAATTTGCTGATTTGGGCATTATTCATGCTAGGATTGTGCCCAGCATTTACCGCTATTGCAAATAGCAGATGTTTCGCGCAGGAATATGCGTAATTCTTCCAAACACAAATTGCTTTTTCATCAAGTCCGCACTAAGGTGCACGACCTGAAATTACTCTAAATATGAGCGCAGTAAATGTCTGACACCGATAATGTATTCCGCGAAGTTGATGAAGAGCTACGCAACGAACGTATGAACAAACTATGGCGCCGTTTTGGTCCGTATGTGATCGGCGTTGCTGCTTTTATCATCTTGCTTGTTGCAGGCAACGAAGCATGGCGCTGGTGGCAAACTTCAAGTGCCAATCAGGGTGCAGATCAGTTCACCGCAGCCATTCAGAGCGTTGAAAGCGGTGATCTTGATGCCGGGCAAGCGGCGTTGGGTGACGTTGTTGAAACTGGCTCAGGACAATATCCGATATTGGCAAAGTTCCGCCTAGCTGCACTTTTGGCTGAAGAAGGCAAAACAAACGAAGCTGTTGCCGCCTATGATGAGTTGGTTACAACGTCGTCAGACACGCGCCTTCGCGAGTTGGCGTCTATCTTTGCAGCCTATTTGCTTATCGACGCTGGTGACCCTGCCGCGGTGACGCAACGTGTTGGCGAAATGCAAGTTGATAGCCATCCCATGCGTAATGCGGCCCGCGAAGCAATTGGTCTAGCCCACTATAAGGCAGGTAATTTTGTTGAAGCACGTTTGCTGTTTGACACAATCGCCGCCGATCCTTTGACACCACGTGACCTTGGGTTGCGTGTTTCCCTTTATCTTGGTCAGCTAACGGCCCAAGGTATTGGTTCTACAACCGAGGCAGCGTCGGAATAATCTGACGCGCTGATTGGAGCCCATTAAATGTCTGTTTCTGTTGCGATTGTTGGGCGTCCCAATGTCGGTAAATCCACGTTGTTCAATCGTCTGGTGGGCAAAAAGCTTGCGCTGGTCGACGATACGCCTGGTGTTACCCGCGATCGACGTGAAGGTGAGGGCCGCATTGGCGACCTTACATTTACGCTGATCGATACTGCTGGTTATGAAGATGCCGACGATGCGACCCTTGAGGGGCGCATGCGGCAGCAAACCGAAGCGGCTATTCAAACTGCAGATGTGATTTTGTTCATGATTGATGCGCGCGTGGGCGTAACACCGATGGATGAGCATTTCGCCAAACTGCTGCGCAAAGCCAACAAAAAAGTTACGCTCCTCGCTAATAAGGTTGAAGGACGCGCGGCGGAAGCCGGACTGTACGAAGCGTTCAAACTTGGCTTTGGCGACCCAGTCGCTCTTTCTGCAGAACATGGTCTTGGTCTCGCTGATTTGTACAATATTGTGGCGACAGCCATCGAAGCCGCTGCAGAAGTGTTGGAAGAGGGCAAGGATGAATTTGAGCAAGCAGTAGCGCAGCTCGACGAATCTATGATGCCAGAAGTCAATGTTGATTTGGAAGATGACGGCAAAGGCGTTGAAGACGGCCAAGGGACATATGATCCCAACCGGTTTCTCAATGTGGCCATTATCGGCCGACCAAACGCGGGGAAGTCGACGCTCATCAACAAAATGGTTGGTTCTGAGCGCGTTCTAACCGGTCCAGAAGCCGGCATTACTCGTGATGCGATCATGGTGTCATGGGAATGGCAGGGCCGCACGATCAACCTTGTGGATACAGCCGGTATCCGCAAACGCGCCAAGGTGCAGGAGAAGTTGGAAAAACTCTCCGTTGCCGATGCGCTGCGGTCAATCCAATTTGCTGAAATTGTTGTGCTCATGCTGGACGCGACGATCCCGTTCGAAAAACAAGATTTGCAACTCGCGGACTTGGTTGAACGTGAGGGGCGGGCATTGGTTATCGCGCTCAACAAATGGGATCTTGTGAAGAACAAACAAGAACACCTAAAACACCTCAAAGAATCTTGCGAAAGACTTTTGCCTCAGCTTAAAGGCGTGCCACTAATTACGCTTTCTGGTTTGCGTGGCAAGAACATCGACCGTTTGATGGAATCAGTGCTTAAGGTAGAAAAGACTTGGAATTCAAGGATTTCCACAGCTCGCTTGAATAAATGGCTGACCACGATGACCGAAAGCCATCCGCCCCCAGCCGTATCTGGCCGCCGTTTGCGCTTCCGCTACATGACCCAGGCAAAAACTCGTCCACCGAGTTTCATCATCTTCTCATCGCGACCAGATGCTGTGCCAAAATCTTATGAGCGTTATTTGAGCAATGGCTTGCGCGAGGCATTTAACCTTGCAGGCGTGCCAATTCGCATGTGGCTTCGTGGTGGCGATAATCCATACCACGACAAGGAAAAAGCCAAGCGCTGGTAACGGCGCGTATTCGGCATGGACAAAATTTTAATTGAAGTGACGGCGACGGCAACCCTAGCGATTGCCGTCTTTTGCGTGGTTTTTTGCCTGATGCAAAGCCGGTTTCAGCATGTCTATCGCAGCTTTGCACTTTTTTTGTCGGCTGTAGCGCTCAACAATCTGCCCTCGTCCATGGGCCAGATCCTTGAAACTTTAGACGTGCAGCAAACCCACATGCTTATTCTTGTGGCGCAATTGTTCGGCAGCATGTGCCTTGCACCATTTTTTTGGTTCTATGTATATGCTCTAACGGCGTCAGATCAGAAACGGCCACCCCACCTTTACCTTCATCTAATATTGCCAATTTTTGCCCTCGCCAGCGCGTTGGCCTATCCGTTTTTGCCGACAGAGTTGCAATTGGGGTTGTTCTCTGACGTTGGAGAAATCGTGAATGGTTGGCCTTTGGTTTTTGCAGCCACAGTTGGCTTGCTCTCACTGGCCGTCTATCCCCAAATGGGTATCTACATCTTCTTAATTATGCGCCGTCTATTTAGCTATCGGCGGCGGCTTAAAGATGTTTACGCCAGCACAGAACAGCACGAACTCAACTGGATTTTGGTCATCGGACTGCTTGCGCTTGTGTTTTGGTTGTTCGAAATTTTTGGCGTGTTGAGTGTTTTCGGAGTGAGTTATGTTGCGTTTTCGCCCGCTCTTTTCAGTTTTGTGGGGTTGGCGCTTTTCGTGGCGGCATCGCTTTGGGGGCTGCGACAGCGCCCGGCACTTGTGCGTGATGTGTCTCAAGAACGCGTAGAAGGGCTGCGGCCAAAAGCCGAAAATTTGAAGTACGAAAATTCGGCACTTACCGCCGACGTCGCTACGCGCATCCAGCGCAAATTACGGGCTGCCATGGAATTGGATCACCTTCACCACAACCCAAACTTGTCCCTGTGGGATCTTGCGCAACATGTGGGCGCGTCACCAAATTATATATCGCAAACCCTTAGTGAGGGCATAGGCGAGAACTTTTTTGACTTTGTAAATGGATATCGGATTGCAGACGCGATGGAGCGGCTGGCCCATTCAGACGAGACCGTGCTCACGATAACGTACGATGTTGGCTTCAACTCACGATCGTCATTTTACACCGCGTTCAAGAAAGTAACCGGCAAGACGCCCACGGAATTTCGCAAAAACAATGGCTGAAAATGTGTCTGAATGTGCTGAGTTGGACGACAATGTGATGTCTACCAGCGATACCTGATCAAGTTCCGACTTGTCAGGAGACCAAATTGAAATCGATTTTTCCCAACTCGGCTGTTCTTACAGCCGATCCAAAACCCAATGAGCGCCGACCTTGGTGGCAAAAAAAACCGACACCAACATTGGTTATGTATTTGGCCTTTGGCGGCGCGGTTTTGCTGCTCTCGGCCTGTATCGCTGATTTTGAGTTTTCTCCCCGACCTCAAGATCCGGTTGAACGGCCTTACAAAATTGAAACCGTGCAATTCGCAGGAGGGGCAGGTGTCAGCCTTGCTGGTGAACTCACCATGCCTGAAACGGACGGGGCCCATAAGGCAATTATATTGATTTCAGGATCTGGCCCACAGGACCGCAACGAAGCACTTGAAGGCCATAGTCCCTTTTTGGTGCTCTCTGACCACTTAACCCGATCCGGATATGCGGTGTTGCGTTATGACGACCGTGGATTCGGTGAAAGCACTGGCAGCTTTGAGGGGGCAACTCTAAACGATTTTGCTGAAGACGCAGCAGGTGCGTTTCGTTTCCTAAAAAGCCGGCAGGAGATTGATCCCGCTGCGATTGGTTTTCTCGGACATTCGGAAGGCGGATATATTGCGCCCGCAGCTGCGAGATTAGTCGAGCCAGCCTTTATGGTTTTCACAGCAGGGCCCGCACGGCCATTTCTGGACGTTATGGCAACTCAGACAGCGGACATCATGCGTGCCCAAGGCAATGACGAAGCGAGCATTGCGCAAACTGTCACTCAACTCAACGAAGCCAAGGCGATTTTAGCAAAACCAGTTCCTGTGGGCGAGGTTCGAAAGAACTTGGACACTTACTTGATGGCGCGCGGCGTTGAGGCGGATGACCGCCAAGGTTTACTCGATTTTTACACGGGGCCGTGGGGTTTTGTGTACGCGACTTACGACCCCGCAATTGCACTGCGAGCATATTCCAATCCTGTCCTTGCGTTGTTTGGCGAAAAAGACCTGCAAGTTTCGCCAAAAGAGGAAGCACCAGTCATGCGCGGGTTACTCCAACACCCGAAATCGAGGGTGGAAGTGTTTGCTGGTTTAAACCACCTGTTCCAACCAACTGAAACCGGCCTCCCATCCGAATATGGCGATATTGAAACAACAATTTCGCCCAACGTTCTGAGCCGGATCAGCGGATGGTTGAGCGCTCTTTGAGCCGATTTCCCAACATCCACCTACATCCCCAAAATCCAAATAACTGGAACATAATATGAAAATCACAAATCCATTATTGCTGCTTCTACCACTCTCTTCGGCTCTGGCTTTAGGCGGCTGCAGCATGAACGCCATGGGCGGTCAATCCATCTCACAAATGAGTTGCACAGAATTGGCGCGCGAAATTGGCAGGTACTCGCAGATCAAGGAAGATGCTGACGCAGATAGTATTATCGGCACGGTTGGCGCTTTGATCTCAGATAATAAGAACGACCAAATTACCCATAGCGTTGAAGGAATTGTAGGAGATATCGCCAGCGCTTCGGCCGGTAGTGACTTGGAAAAGCTGAAAACCGCATTCAACCAGAGGGGATGTTACTAGTCGGAAGTGCTTAAATCTAAGACCAACAGCTAATCCTAGTCTCTCATAGTTCGTCGCATTTGCCGGCAAGTCGTGAGGAGCCTTTAATTTTCGTGTGCGATGGTGAGTGAAACAATCTTTGCGTTTGGTGTATGCCGACCAAAACTATTCATTTGGCACTGCAACTCGCCAAGAACCATAGCGCTTCATTCCCAGCTTCGTTGCCACGCCAATTGAACTACGGTTTGCCTCTTGGCTTCGGTATTGAGGGCCCAGCTCATGTGACAGAGCGTATCGGGACAAGGATTGCACTACCTGAGTTGCTATTCCTTTTCCACGCCACTTAGCAGTCGTTAGTACCCCAATATCTGCAAGTTTACTCTGCTTCCAAGAGTAGCAGTCGGCAACGCAAATTAACTGGCCATCAGAGATGAAACCAAAAACGATATCGTTGTCTAGCTCAACTCCAGCATTTTCGAGGTCTTCCTCGGAGTTCTCTTTTTCGAACGCCTCGAATAATTCAGCATCTTCTGTACTTAGCAGTCTGACATTGTTGCTATCGGTACCGTTCAGTAATCGTCGCTGTTCACCTTCGTCCAAATAGAAGAGATCATCGGGCTCATACCAATGCATTTGCGCAATCGTTAAGGCAGAATCAATGTCTATTTGTGTACTGGCGGTGCTTAGGGAGAGCTTAGCTGCCATATCAGTTGTCATCGCGATAAATGTACTATCGTCGAATCTATTTAACTGCATAAGCGAATGTGTATTTGGCAAGGAATCTGCCACAAATATAGAAAGTTTCGTGTCGTTTGGCTGATCATTTGAAATCCCAAATAGAAACTCCCAATAATCCTCAAAATAAGCATTGGTCGTAGGCATTTTTATCCTTGATCACATCAATGCACTCAATGACATTTAAAATATGAGTCTACTGGGGCCCTTAAGTATATTCAAGACCCAACATTCCTGAAGATCACTTTCGCAACTTCACCTCTATCACTATCAGAATCCGTCAAACCCGTTGCGCAAATGCCGCTGCGAGCCCGCTGCCAATCAATCCAAATGCTGATCCAAACTTCAGTGTGCGTTGGCCTTTGTCACTTTCAAATAGCAATTTTGTACGTGCCGCCAATGCGGCGATAATGGTGAACATCACGAATACCATCGTGAGGAACAAGGGGCCGAGAAACGCGAGTTGCGGCCAAAACGCTTGAGTTGGATCAATAAATTGCGGAAAGAACGCCACAAAGAACCCAATGGCCTTCGGGTTTAACATTGTAGTTGCCCAACCTTGCACATATGGACTAGCGGTTGATTTGGCTTCGGAAAAATCAACTTTATGATCGGCGCGTAATTGCTTGATGCCGAGATAGATCAAATAGGCGATCCCGACCCATTTCACCACATTAAACAACAGCACTGAGCTTTGCATGAGTGCGCCAAGTCCGAGCAGGCTTGCGCTGATCAGAATTGCATCGGCGGTGATTACCCCAAGGCTATATTTCATGCCTGCTGTTGCGCCTTGGCGCAAACTTACGACCAGCAAGACTATGATCGATGGCCCCGGTGATAGGGTGATGACGATTGTTGCGATGATGAAACCTAGTAGCACGACCAATTCTCCCACATTTGGAAATACGGTTGCATGTCGGCGCTAGTTTTAGAAATCAGAATTTGAGATACCCCATCACGAGAATTCATGACAACCGGATTGACGATCAAAACAAGTGGGCATAGATTTGCCTATCATTATCGAATTTCTCAAGCAAACCTCAAGAGGGCACCATGACACTCGCAGCTTTGGCGACATATTGTATTGCGTTGGCAATTGCGGTTGCTATTCCCGGTCCCGGAGTGATGGCACTCATCGGAACCGCGCTCGGTGGTGGACTAAAACGCGCCATGCCGATGATTGTGGGGATTGCCCTCGGGGATGCGACCTGGTTGACCATGGCGGTGCTCGGTTTGGCGGCGATCAGCGAGATTTACGCAGATGCCTTTACGGTCATTCGATACCTTGGTGTCGCGTATTTGCTTTATTTGGCGTATAAATTCTGGACCAATTCATCTGAACTAAAAGCTGAAGAGGGTGCATCAAAGCGTTCGTCTTTTGCTTCGTTGCTCAACGGGTATTTGATCACGATGGGCAACCCAAAACCGATGTTGTTCTATTTGGCGTTGGTTCCCGTAATTCTTGACTTAAGTGCATTTGGACCACGCGAATTTGCCGTTGTTATTCCATCTACATTTTGCGTTTTGTTGATTGTTTTGACCCCCTATGCCTTGCTGGCGTCGGGTGCTCGTGAATGGCTAAAGTCCTCTCACGTCTATAAAATTATGAACCGAACGGCTGCTGCGCTCATCGGAACTGCTGCAATTGTCATCGGCTTGCGTGCGCATTAGTCATGGCTCAAATTCACGTCGAATGGGGCGAGCGAGCCCTTGATCACAAGGCAGAAATTGCCATAATCGTCGACTGTTTGAGTTTTTCGTCAGCACTCAGCGTCGCCTGCGCGCGCGGCGCAAAAGTGTTTCCGTTTGGCTTGCGAGATGGTGCAAAACAATTTGCAGAGCTGATGGATTTACAAATTGTGGGCAAACGCAAAGCGCAGGGGCTTTCCCTGTCGCCCCCATCGCTGGATCAGCTTACCCCCAATGATAAAATCGTGCTGCCATCGCCGAATGGATCAAATCTCACCCTGTTTGCCAAGCATACGCATGTGCTGGGCGGCACGTTGCGCAATGCTGAGGCAGCAGCAAGCGCCGCACAATCTCTTGGCAAGGATGTGATCATTGTTGCTGCGGGAGAACGTTGGCGCTCAGACGGAACGCTTCGACCCGCGTTTGAAGACTGGGTGGCAGCCGGTGCGATCGCCTCCTATTTTGAGCATGATGGCTTGTCTCAGGAAGCAAAGCTTGCCGTTGCCTCATTTCACTCGATTAGAGATGATATTGAAGGCGCCTTAGCGGCCTGTATGTCAGGGCAGGAACTGATTGGGCACGATTATGCGACGGATGTGGAATGGGCCGCAAAGCTCAACGCAACCGATACGGTTCCCGTTTTACATCGATTGGAAAAGACCTACGGCGATATTGGCCTGACATTAGCAGACGTGCCAGCAGCATCTGTGCTTGAACAATGCATTTGCTACTATCAGGCACACTAAAAAGAGCGGCAAACCCTTGCTGAAAAACTATATCGCTATAGTGGGCGATACGCGCCAGTTTGGATGTCGAAAATCTGTCCGTTTTCCATGCTGCTTGGCACAATCATATCAACAAGCTTAGGGGCGATCTCGCGAGGGTGCGGCAAGCTCTCCGGGTTTTCACCGGGCACTGCCTTAGCACGCATACCTGTGCGTACAGCGCCGGGATAAAACACATTAGCATTGACCAAAGATTGTTCCATTTCGCCTGCATATGACTTTGTCATGGCGTTCACAGCAGCTTTTGTCGCTGCATAGAGTCCCCAAAACGGATTAGCGCTTTCGGCGGCAGACGAAGATACGAATACCGCGCGAGCAGCATCAGACTGGCGCAACAAAGGGTCAAGCGAGCGTATTAGCCGAAAGTTCGCGGTGACATTCACGTTGAAAACATTGTCGACTTCTTTCGGGGAAAGGTGCGGTACAGGGCTGATAATACCCAACAGGCCAGCATTTGCGATTAAGCCGTCTAGCTTGCCCCAACGCTCAAAAATCGAGCCGCCCATTCTGTCAATGGCGTCGCCATCAGCGATGTCGAGCGGCACCAAAGTGCAAGATCCTCCAGCCGCTTGAATTTCATCATCCAAGTCTTCCAGCCCGCCAGCGGTTCTGGCAACCGCTATGACGTGTGCGCCGCGCTTGGCCGCTTCAATGGCGGTGAAATAGCCGATGCCGCGAGACGCGCCAGTGATCAGAACAACGCGGTCCTGCAGGTCTTGTGTGTCTGACATAATAACTAGCCGGCCTCTCGGAGCAACGAATGCGGTTTTGGCTGTCCATCATTTTCCGCTTCACGGTCGACCAGGCGGGTAGGGTATTCCCCGGTGAAGTAATGGTCAGTGAATTGTGGGTTTTGCGGATCGCGTGGCGCACCGCCAACCGCGTCGTATAGCCCATCAACGGATAGGAAGTGCAACGAGTCTGCACCGATAAATGCACACATTTCAGCATGGTCGGTATATTGGTTTGCCAATAGTTTTTCTGGATTTGGCGTATCGATACCGTAATAATCAGGATGTGTAATTTTGGGGCTGGCCACAACCAAATGAACTTCGCTTGCCCCTGCGTCGCGCACCAATTGAACGATCTTTGTTGATGTTGTGCCACGCACAACAGAATCGTCGACCAAAATCACGCGCTTGCCGTCCAACTGTCCGCGATTGGCAGAGTGTTTTAGTTTCACCCCAAATGCGCGAATTTGTTGGCTTGGTTCAATAAAGGTACGGCCCACATAGTGGTTGCGGATGATCCCCAATTCAAAAGGAATGCCACTTTCCTGTGCATAACCGATCGCTGCGGGGGTGCCACCATCTGGCACCGGCACCACAAGGTCGCCATCAAGATTTGCTTCCCGCGCAAGGTTTCGGCCCATGGCTTTGCGCACATTATAGACGGAGCGTCCAGCAACAATGGAGTCGGGTCGTGCGAAGTAGACATATTCAAACAAGCAAACCCGTTCAGGTTTTGGCTCAAATGGTTTTGTCGATGTGATCTTTACAGAACCGTCTGATTGCTTTTCGCAGACAATCACTTCGCCATTTTCAATGTCGCGCACAAATTTCGCGCCAATAATATCCAAGGCACACGTTTCTGATGCTAAAATGGGCGCCCCATCCAATTCACCAAGCACCAACGGGCGAATGCCGAAAGGATCACGGGCACCCATGAGTTTGGTGCGCGTCATCGCGATTAGCGCATAGCCGCCCTCCATTTGGGAAATGGCTTGCACGAAACGAGCGGCAGACCCTTCCTCTTTGGATTGTGCGATAAGGTGCAGCACAACTTCGCTATCAGAAGTTGACTGGCAAATCGCGCCATTGGCGATGATTTCTTTGCGTAATTTCAAAGCGTTGGTGAAGTTACCATTATGAGCAACGGCAATACCGCCAACGCTGAGTTCCGCAAAAAGCGGTTGAACGTTGCGCAAAGCAACTTCGCCGGTGGTGGAGTATCGATTATGCCCCAGTGCCACATCACCCGGCAGTTTTTCCAGCATTTGAGGGTCAGTGTAATGGTCGCCGACCAAACCCATTCGACGCTCTGAATGGAAACGTGTGCCATCGTACGTCACGATACCAGCGGCTTCTTGTCCACGATGTTGGAGAGCGTGAAGACCAAGCGCGGTTAGCGCCGCAGCGTCTTCATGTTGGAGGATGCCGAATACACCGCACTCCTCATGTAACGTGTCACCTTCAAGGTCAAAAACGTCGTCTTCACTGGCATTGCCAGCAGGGTGAGAGGAGTGCGCCACCTGTGTCCACCTATGTCATTTCATTGTCATGCAATGGTTATCGGCTCATTACGCCTCTGCGCGAACCGAGTCAACAAGTGGACCGGCTTTTGCAAACCTTTGACCATTAGGTCGAAGTTTCGGACGGGATTTCCTCTTCCAACTCATCAGTACCTTCGGCGATGGGTTCAGCAGGTGCAGTCGACGGGCCACGTAGGGTGTCGCTCACCATGCCTTCAAGGTCTTCTGGAAGAACAGCGATCAGATCATCACCCAATTGAGTAAGCATCGGCAAAGTTTTGCTGTCTTTGCCCCAATCTTGCACAACTGAGTTGAATAGCCATTGGCCAAAGATCACGAACACAATTGCGATCAACACGCCGCGCAGACCACCAAAGATGAAGCCAAGCGAACGATCCAACGGACCGATTTTGCTGTCTACAACAAGATCAGCAATCCACATGGTCATCAGGTGAAGCACAATAAGCGCAACAATAAAGCTAACCACAACCGTGGCAATGTCCGCTACAAGCGGTTCAGCAATGTATTGACGGGCTAAATCAGGATAATTGGCATACATCCACCAGGCGAAAATGGCGGAGCCACCCCAAGTAGCAAGTGACAGAACTTCGCGGGTTAGTCCCCGCATGGTCGCCAATAAGGCTGAAATTAGTACGATCAAGCCAACGGCGATATCAAACGCGGTAATCATTTTAAGATTGTTCCCTCACGGATGCTCTGCTTTGAATTATTCAGATCATTTAAACGCTATTGACGCTGTTGCCAAGCGTTCAGTCGTCATCTTGGTTTACGGGCCGCTTGGCGCGGGATGCAATTTGGGCAACCATATCTGCTAACTGCTTGTACCGGCGGGTTTCAATGGCGTCCTGCTTGTCTTTGCCCTCGGCAGTTACGGCAAGACTAAACCCCAGCTTATTGGCTTCTTTAAGGCGCGTTTGGCTGTGTGAAACCGGTCGAACACCACCAGAAAGGCTAACTTCCCCAAAATACACCGCGTCAGCGGGGAGGGGCGCGTTTGTCAGTGACGACACAAGTGCAGCCGCAACTGCCAAATCGGCAGCCGGTTCTGAAATTTTTAAGCCCCCAGCAACATTTAGATAAATATCGTTTGCACCAATGCGCACACCACAATGGGTTTCAAGGACGGCCAGCACCATTGATAAACGGCTTGAATCCCAACCAACCACCGCCCGTCTAGGCGTGCCCAGCGGAGAAGCGGAAACAAGTGCTTGAATTTCGACGAGCACAGGGCGCGTACCCTCCATCCCGGCAAATACAGCGGAACCAGAGGCTTCTTTATCGCGTTGATCCAAAAACAGGGCTGACGGGTTGGCCACTTCGCGCAGACCTTCAGACGCCATTTCGAAAACACCAATTTCGTCTGTGGCGCCAAATCGATTTTTTACGCCGCGCAAAATGCGGAAATTGTGGCCCGCATCGCCTTCAAAATAAAGCACAGCATCAACCATATGTTCGACAACGCGAGGTCCAGCAATTTGTCCGTCTTTTGTGACGTGACCGACCAGCACCACGGCGGAACCTGATTTTTTCGCGAAGCGGGTCATGGCCTGCGCGCTCGTGCGCACCTGCGTTACCGTACCCGGCGCACTGTCTACGCGCTCTGTCCAAAGTGTTTGGATCGAATCGATAATAACAAGATCTGGTTTGCCGGCCGCTTCCAGCGTCGCCAAGATTGTTTCTACGTGGGTTTCACTGGCCAATCGAACCGGCGAGTTTGCAACGCCAAGTCGCGCCGCGCGCAACCGCACTTGAGCAATCGCTTCCTCACCAGAGATGTAAACAACATTATGTCCCTGATCGGCCAAAGCCGCTGCGGCTTGAAGCAAGATCGTCGACTTACCAATGCCCGGTTCACCGCCCACCAAAATGGCAGAACCGACTACAAATCCGCCACCAGTTACGCGGTCTAGTTCGGCTATGTTTGTGCAAACGCGTTGTGCATCTTCGCTGGAACCAGACAAGGAAAGCAGTTCGACGGGGCGCCCCGAAGCGATGGCGGATTTTGGTCCACTGCCGACGCCTGAATTGGTCTGTTCTTCAACAATTGTATTCCATTCGCTGCAGCTTTCACATCGGCCAGACCATTTACTGGTGACATTGCCGCAGGATTGGCAAACATATTGCGCACGTTGTTTTGCCATCTTTTATTCCGTTTCGCCGCCCAAATAGGCGCGATGATAGCGCCCCTGCAGCGAAGTGAGCACCTCATAACCGATTGTTCCTGCGGCGTCTGCCAAATCATCGACCGAAACGTTGGGTCCCAACACTTCAACCATTTCGCCGGGCACTGGGCCGTTTAAGCCAAAGCCTGTTACGTCTAGGGCAACTAAATCCATTGAGACTTTGCCCAGAACCGGCACCGACTGACCCTTGATGGCCAATCGCGCACCCTGATGTCCATTTGAGTTGCTTAAGGAGCGTAGAAAACCATCTGCATAACCCAGAGAGATGATGGCGACACGACTATCCCGCTGCAATGTATACTCCGCGCCATAACCAACAGTTTCACCTGTTTTGCCGTCACGGACCTGCAAAATTGGTACATCAAGGCTTACAACCGATGTCAGTGGGTTTTGTCGTCCCTTAATCGCGCGGCCGCCATAAAGGGCAATGCCGGGGCGGGCCAACTGGAAATGATTCGCTTTGCTCGCCATCAGCCCAGCTGAGTTTGCTAGCGATGCTGGCGTGTCCGGAAAATGCGCCATGATCGACTGGAACAGCGCAAGCTGTGTGCGGTTCTTTTCGTGACTTGGCAGGTCAGCGCAGCACAGATGGCTCATAATCACTTGAGGCTGATAGCCAGAGCGTTGCATTTGCTGACGCACCCAATTGACGTCGCTCATGCGAAAACCAAGTCGGTTCATGCCCGTGTCAAAGTTCAGCGCCGCCGGATAGGCTTCGCCGCGTTCGACACAAAAATTCAGCCATTCATCCAGCATCGCCATGGAATGCAAAATAGGCATTAGGCGCTGCGCAGCATACAAATCTGATGAACCCGGCCATAAGCCGCCCAGAATGAAAATATGAACGTTGGGCAACGCCTTGCGCAATCGCAATCCTTCTTCAGGATTGGCAACAAAGAAAAATTGCGCACCAGCATTGGAAAGAGCTTTGGCAACGGGTTCAAGGCCCAAACCATAAGCATTGGCTTTCACCACAGCACCGGTGAGGGTGCCCGGGGAAATTTTGTCGAGCGCAGACCAATTTCGGCCGATCGCATCAAGATCGATCCGCAATTGTCCTGAGCTGATCATCGCATAGTCTGTCATCAATCAAGTTGTTCCGGTAAATAATCGTCACGAGCAAGATTACCGAAACGTGTAATATTTGCGTTAAAGTGCAACTGAATAGTGCCAGTGGGTCCGTGACGCTGTTTGGAGATAATAACCTCCGCACGACCGGCAACCTGTTCCATTTCTGCCTGCCAAGTGAAAAACTCAGGTGTGTTTTCCTTCGGCATTTTGTTTTTCAGATAATATTCTTCGCGATAAATGAACAACACCACGTCAGCGTCTTGCTCGATTGAACCAGATTCACGCAAGTCAGACAATTGCGGGCGTTTATCGTCACGCGATTCGACTTGACGCGAAAGCTGGGAGAGGGCGATCACAGGCACTTCCAGCTCTTTCGCGATGGCTTTCAGTGTTGTGGTAATTTCTGTCAATTCCTGTACGCGGTTGCCAGAGTTCTTGTTGGAACCGGATAGGAGCTGCAAATAATCGACGATAAGAAGGTCTAGGCCCTTTTGTCGTTTAAGGCGACGTGCGCGGGCAGCCAATTGAGAAATCGCCAATCCACCGGTGTCATCAATATAAAGCGGCGCTTTCGCCATTGCTTGCGACGCTTCAACCAGTTTGGAAAACTGGCTTTCATGAATGCTACCGCGCCGAATGTCTGATGAGGAAATAGCCGATTGTTCCGCTAAAATACGTGTCGCCAGCTGTTCGGCAGACATCTCTAGTGAGAAAAACCCAACGCGACCGCCATTTTTAGCTTTGATCGTGCCATCAGGCATTGTTTCGGGTTCAAATGCTTTTGCCACGTTAAAGGCAATATTGGTCACGAGCGATGTTTTACCCATCGCAGGACGCGCGGCAAGTATAACAAGGTCAGATTTTTGCAACCCGCCCATCACCCGGTCCATGTCGGTCAGCCCGGTTGAAAGGCCCGAAAGTGAACCATCGCGACGATAGGCTTCGCCAGCCATATCCACCGCTTCACGAAGGGCCGAGTTAAAGTCAACAAATCCACCTTCATAACGTCCCTTTTCGGCCAATTCGAATAGGGCTTTTTCGGCCTCTTCTATTTGCTTGTTCGGGGGCGTATCGACATCAGATGTGTACGCTTCGTTTGAAAGATTGTCGCCAACCTCAATCAGCTTGCGGCGAATAGCCAGATCGTAAATTGTTTGCCCATAGTCAGAAGCGTTTAGAACCGTAGTGGCTTCTGAGGCTAGTCGCGCCAAATATTGCGACATGGTGAAGTCAGGCGTCAATTCATCCGGCATGAATGTTTTTACCGTGATCGGCGTGGCGCGCTTTCCCGAGCGAATAATTTTGGAGCAAACGCTATAAACATCCGCGTGAACCTGTTCATAGAAATGCTCAATCAGCAAAAAATCTGACACGCGGTCAAAGGCTTCATTGTTGACCAATATAGCGCCCAGCAGGGCTTGTTCCGCCTCCACATTGTGGGGCGCAAGCCTATATTCTTCTTCAGTTGGGTGTAACTGCTGAACCGCGTCCATTTTTGCCTCCAATAGGCTCCCACTGTTGACTATGCGCCGCGCACACTCAAGCAAAAGTGGCATTTGCTTAAAACTCTATTCGATTCGAGCGTGCTGTGCTGTGATTAGTGGGGAAAATTTTCGGGATTTGACCCAATTTTATAAATCAAGTTCATAAAAAAAGGCCGGGCGAACCCGACCTTTTAAATTCAAAAAGAAAATATAGCTTACTCAGCTGTTTTTTCTTCTTCGTCTGATTGCTCTTCAGCATCCGTAGCAACGTCTTCATCACCAGCTTCGTCTTCAGCGTTTTCTTCAACAACGACTTCTTCGACTTCGTCATAAGAAACCACTGACAAATCTTCGCCAGTTGCTTGACGCTCAGCTTCATCAGCAGAACGGGCAACGTTTACGGTGATCGTAGAGTCAACTTCAGCATGCAAAGTCAGCGCAACATTGTGCAAACCAACATTTTTGATCGGAAGGCTCAAATCAACTTGAGACTTCGCCACCTGAATATTTTCAGCAACCAACGCTTCAGAAATATCACGTGATGATACTGAACCATAAAGAACACCAGTTTCGCCAGCTTGGCGGATGATGGTAACTTTACGGCCGTTCACAGCTTCAGCAACAGCCATCGCACTATCACGACGCTCAGCATTGCGTTGCTCGATTTGCTCACGGTCTGTTTCAAAACGCACACGGTTCGCAGCGTTAGCGCGAAGTGCTTTGCCTTGAGGCAACAAGAAGTTGCGGGCGAAGCCAGGTTTTACGTTTACTTCGTCGCCGATTGTGCCAAGACGGCCAATGCGTTCAAGAAGGATAAGTTTCATTTTATTTCTCCAATGCTGTCCCGCTTTAAAAAGCGGTTAGGGGCATATTTCGCCCCAACGCCCAAAATTTGGGCTGATTAGGCAACTACGTATGGCACTAGGCCAAGGAAGCGGGCGCGTTTGATCGCACGAGCCAATTCACGTTGTTTCTTTGCAGAAACAGCAGTGATACGGCTTGGAACAATTTTTCCGCGCTCTGAAACGTAGCGTCCCAACAAGCGAACATCTTTATAGTCAATCTTTGGAGCGTTAGCGCCAGAGAAAGGACAAGTTTTGCGACGACGTTGGAACGGACGACGTGCTTGAGAAGTGGTTAGATCACGAATAGCCATCTTTTGTTCTCCTTAGAAGCGACGTGGACCGCGACGATCGCTACGATCATCACGTTTTTGCATCATTGCAGAAGGGTTTTCATCATGCTCGTCAACACGAACAGTCATGAAACGCAGAATGTCTTCATTGATGCGCATTTGGCGCTCCATTTCAGCAACTGCAGCGGCAGGAGCTTCAATATTGATCAATGTGTAATGCGCTTTGCGGTTCTTACGGATACGGAATGTAAGGGACTTAAGACCCCAATATTCTGTTTTGCCGATCGTACCACCATTTGAAGTGATCATTTCACTCAATGTCTTCGTCAGTTCTTCAACCTGTGAGGTCGAAACATCCTGACGAGCCATGTAAATATGCTCATAAAGGGGCATATTGAACGCCTTTTGTTAAGTTACATCTCTGTCCATTCGCCGGCGCAAAGCCAAATTGAAAACCATGAAAGGCATTCAAAAAAATTTCACAAAGAGCGGGAACACGGGAGGCCGATACCGTTCCTGATATCATTCGATAGAGCAAAGCTATACCAATCCTCCGTTCAGCCCCCGGCCAAACGAACTGGCGCTACGTACATGGAGGCCAACCATATTGCAAGTCTAAACTGCGTATAGGCCATCAATTCGAGCTATCCACAGTGATTCGAGCATAAACCAGACAAATCCTTGCATGCGACCATTGTGGTGGAATAAAATAGTTTTCCAGATCGTGCATTCGAATTTGATTGCGCGATTGCTTTTTAAAAGGGCAGCAAATGTCAGAAATCAATGTGCGGGTATTGCTCCAATCAGATCGCGAAAAGTGGGGCGAGCTATATATAGCCTATGCGCGATTTTACAATTCTACGCAAACTGAAGAAATGCGGGAAAGTGTTTGGAAATGGTTGCATGGGGACGAAGAAAATCTGTTCGGCCTTGCGGCAATTGATGATAAAGACAAAATCGTTGGAATTGCCCACTGCCGCACGTTTTTGCGCCCCCTGGCCGCCAATACTGGGCTGTTTCTTGATGATTTGTTCGTTGATCCTGAAAGTCGAGGAAGCGGTGCAGCCGAAGCTCTGATTGCACATATCCGTCAACTTGCCGCTGAAAAAGAGTATGCGATTGTGCGTTGGAACACAGCAGACAATAATTACCGCGCCCGTGGCCTTTATGACCATGTTGCACGCAAAACAGACTGGCTAACATACGATATTCAGCTATAAGAAAACCAACATTTGTAATTTTGTATCCCTGATTGTAAGGCCACACGCATGACAAAAAGAGCACTCACTTTCCCCGGACAAGGCAGTCAGGCCGTAGGTATGGGCCAAGAGCTTGCTGAGCGTTTTTCAGAAGCACGGGCGGTTTTTGAAGAAGTTGATGAAGCGCTGCAAACAAAATTGTCCAAGACCATGTTCGAAGGGCCAGAAGATACATTGCGCCTTACCGAAAATGCGCAACCTGCATTGATGGCTGTTTCAATGGCAGTTGTTCGTGTGTTGGACGCGAAGGGCTTTAAAGTCGCGGATATTGCCGATTATGTAGCCGGTCACTCGCTGGGCGAATACTCAGCTTTATGTGCAGCTGGATCGCTTTCAATTTCAGATACCGCAAGACTTTTGCAAACCCGTGGCCGCGCAATGCAGCAGGCCGTACCAGTGGGCGAGGGCGCAATGGCAGCAATTCTTGGTCTTGAATTGGCGGAAGTTGAGGAAGTTGCACAAGCCGCCAAACAAGGCGGCGTTGTTGATGTCGCAAACGATAATGCACCCGGCCAAGTGGTTGTATCTGGTGAGGCATCTGCTGTTGAGCGTGCAATTGAACTGGCAAAGGCCAAAGGCGCAAAACGCGCGATGCTGTTGCCCGTCAGCGCACCGTTTCATTGTTCTATGATGGGCCCCGCCGCCGAAGTGATGGAAAGTGCGTTGGCCAATGCCCAGCTTTTAGAGCCGGTGGTGCCACTCGTTTCCAACGTACTGGCCGCGCCGATCTCGGATCCGCAAGAAATTAAACGTCGTTTGGTTGAACAGGTATGTGGCAAAGTTCGTTGGACTGAGTCTGTGACTTGGCTTTCAGGCGAAGGCGGCGTAACGGAATTGGCAGAGTTGGGCACAGGTAAAGTCCTGTCCGGCCTTGCGCGTCGCATTAATCGTGATGTAAAGGCAGTGCCTTTGAATTCCGCAGATGATATTGAAGCTTTTGCGGCATCTTTATAAGTAGAAATATCCAATGATTGGATTGAGTGGGAAGTGGGGCGACTATGTTTGATCTAACCGGAAAACGTGCATTGGTCACAGGCGCAAGCGGCGGCATTGGCCGGGCTATTGCGCAAAAGCTGGCTCAAAGCGGTGCTGAGGTTGCTCTTTCAGGTACGCGGGTCGAAAAACTGGAAGAGGTTGCGGCCTCCATTTCAAGTAAAACCCACATCGTGCCCTGCAACCTTTCAGACCTTGAAGCGGTGGATCAGCTAGTCCCTTCTGCCATCGAAGCGATGGGTGGCTTGGACATTCTTGTGAACAATGCAGGCATCACCCGTGATAATATTTTCATGCGCATGAAAGATAGCGAATGGGACGACGTGATCGCGGTCAATCTTACCGCCGCGTTCCGCCTGTCCCGTGCCGCTGTGAAAACAATGATGAGACAACGCGCTGGCCGCATTATTGGCATTACCTCAATTGTGGGTGTTACCGGCAATCCGGGGCAGGGCAATTATGCAGCGTCAAAAGCTGGTTTGATTGGCATGTCCAAAGCGATTGCCCAAGAAGTGGCAAGTCGCGGCATCACAGTGAACACAATTGCGCCAGGATTTATTGCTTCTGCTATGACCGATGAGTTGAATGACAAACAGCGGGAAAGCATATTATCCACCATTCCAGGTGGTCGACTTGGAACGGCGGACGAAGTCGCGGCAAGCGCTGTATTTCTTGCTAGTGATGAGGCTGCATATGTTACTGGACAGACCATTCATGTGAATGGCGGCATGGCAATGATTTAATGTGTTGGACCGCTTTGGGTTTCTCACATGTGTACAACATGTGTAACCGATATGGTCAAACACTTCAAAGTATGATAGTGCCCCCACCAACACAGGCCCAAAGCGCATTTGTTGGCTATTAAGTGGGTTGATCCCCATTGGGGAACTTGTAATCATGACGATGAGTTAATACATCGTCGGGTGAAATTAAATTGGCGAAGAGGAACTAAATATGAGCGACATATCAGATCGCGTTCGCAAGATTGTTGTTGAGCATCTAAATGTGGAAGGCGAAAAAGTTGTAGAAAAAGCTAGCTTCATTGATGATCTTGGCGCGGATTCGCTCGATCAGGTTGAGTTGGTTATGGCGTTTGAAGAAGAATTCAGCGTTGAAATCCCTGATGATGCAGCCGAAAACATTCAAACATTCGGTGACGCAGTTTCTTTCCTTGAGAAAGCTGTCAAATAAGTAACCTTTGGTTATAAGTGCTGTTTATGACGTTACGACGAGTTGTTGTCACTGGTTTGGGCATTGTATGCCCATTAGGCATGGGTGCGGACACGGTTTGGAGCAACATTCTTGCTTCAAAGAGTGGTGCTGCTCGGGCCACAGGGTTTGAAGTTGACGATTTGGCGTGCCAAATCGCCTGTCAAATCCCATTTGGCGACGGCTCCGACGGAACCTTCAATCCTGACGATTGGATGGAACCAAAAGAGCAGCGTAAAGTCGATCCGTTTATTGTTTACGGTATGGCAGCAGCAGGTCAGGCACTTCAAGACAGTGGTTTTGAGCCAAAGACCGAAGAGCAAAAAGAACGAGCCGGTGTACTTATCGGCTCGGGCATTGGTGGTATTGGCGGCATCTATGATGCTGCGATTACCCTAAAAGAACGCGGCCCAAGACGACTAAGCCCGTTCTTTATTCCCGGACGTTTGATTAATCTCGCGTCGGGTTATGTTTCTATCAAACACGGCCTAAAAGGGCCCAATCATTCAGTTGTTACCGCTTGTTCTACTGGCGCACATGCCATTGGTGATGCGGCGCGCTTAATCGCGCTTGATGATGCAGACGTTATGGTTGCTGGCGGCACAGAATCGCCGGTGAACAGACTTTCATTGGCAGGGTTTGCTGCCTGTCGTGCGCTTTCAACAGGATTTAACGATCAACCTGAAAAAGGTTCTCGCCCCTATGACAAAGACCGCGATGGCTTTGTGATGGGAGAGGGTGCAGGCATCGTTGTTTTAGAAGAATATGAGCACGCGAAAGCGCGTGGCGCTAAAATTTATGGCGAAGTGATTGGCTATGGCCTCTCAGGGGATGCTCATCACATCACCGCCCCGGCGGCTGATGGCAATGGCGGTTTCCGCTCTATGTCGGCAGCACTAAAACGCGCGGGTATTACAGCTGCAGAAATCGACTATATCAACGCCCACGGTACTTCCACGCCGCTTGGCGACGAAATTGAACTTGGCGCAGTGACCCGTTTATTAGGTGATGCAGCGTCTGGCGCGGTGATGTCATCCACAAAATCGGCGATCGGCCATTTGCTGGGTGCGGCGGGTGCTGTTGAGGCGATTTTCTCGCTATTGGCGATGCGCGACAATATTGCGCCCCCAACGATCAATCTGGATAATCCTTCAGTTGAGACTGAAATCAACTTGGCACCAAATGTGCCCGTTGAGAAAGAAATCAACGTTGCTCTTTCCAACTCTTTCGGCTTCGGCGGTACAAACGCGTCGTTGATTTTCCGAACTGCTGATTAAAACGCCAAGTTTTTTGTAAAATTCACATTTTCCCCTTGTTTTGCCGCATTCGTGGCACCAAAATGCACGCAAATCTAACAGTGAGTTTTAGGGTACATGGCTGATTCAAAACGCGGAAAAAAAAGAAAAAAGCAAAACGGCGTTGTTCAAACGCTCAATGCGTTCCTAACCCTCATCGTTATCGGTTTAGTTGCAGCAGTAGCGCTGGTTTATTATGGCGTAACTGAGTTCAATAAGCCGGGGCAGATTTCTACTGAAACCGTATTTGTCGTGCCCGAAGGCGCGGGCTTGAACGTTGTTGCCAAAAAGCTGGAAGACGAAAGAGTCATCAACAACATGTATGTGTTCCGCTTTGGCGCCGTTGCTTCTGACGCTGATGCAGGGCTCAAGCGTGGTGAATATTTGTTGCCAGCCAATGCCAGCATGAAGCAGATCTTAGACACGCTGATTGAAGGTCGCCCCATTCAATATACTGTCACTGTGCCAGAAGGCTTTACGTCGTGGCAAACAGTTGAGCGGCTGCGCAGTGCGCAAAACTTGACAGGTGAGCTTGATGAAGTGCCAGCCGAAGGCTCTTTATTGCCCAACACCTATTCGTTTGAGCGGGGCAGCAGTCGCGCCGACGTCATTGTGCAAATGAAAGAAGCGCACGACAAAGTTGTCGCCGATATTTGGGCAACCCGTGTTGAAGGACTGCCGATAAAAACGGTTGAAGAGTTTGTTATTCTTGCGTCCATCGTCGAAAAAGAAACGGGCGTTGCAAGTGAGCGACCGGAAGTTGCGGCGGTATTTGTCAATCGGTTGAATAAGGGGATGCGTTTGCAGTCCGACCCAACCATTATTTACGGAATTACCAAAGGTGAAGGTCCGCTAGGCCGTGGCCTAAAACGGTCTGAGATTGACACCAAAACAGACTATAATACTTACCAAATTGACGGGCTGCCAGCGGGACCAATTTCAAACCCAGGCGTCGAATCGCTTAAAGCCGTTGCTAACCCCGCACAGACCGATGCCCTTTATTTTGTGGCAGATGGCACAGGTGGTCATGCTTTCGCCCCAACTTACGAGCAACATCAAAAAAATGTTGCTGCATGGCGTAAAATTGAAAAAGAGCGCCAGCAAGCCGCGGATGCAGAGGCTGAAGCGGCCAAAGATGCTTTGGAAGCAGAGCAAAGCGACAAAAGCGAACCCAGTAACTAGCCCATAAGCAAATTGGGGCATTACGGGTTCCAATTTGACGAGGCAAGGAATGCGACAAATGACGAAACCTTTGGCCAGCATGACCGGCTTTGCGCGCGGTTCCGGCAACGCTCAAGCCTGTAGCTTCACGATAGAACTCAAGACCGTTAATGCGCGTGGATTAGATATCAGGTTGCGCATACCAACGGGATTGGACGATTTGGAACACCTTGCGCGCAAACGCTTGAGCCAACGTCTAAATCGCGGTGCAGTAAATCTTGCTCTTAATGTTTCAAACAACAGCGCACAAACCGAAGTCACAGTGAACGAGCAAGCTCTGGGAACGGCACTGGACGCCATTGATACGCTGTCTGGTCGCATAGAAGCTGATCGCCCACGTTTGGACGGCATCCTGGCGCTCAAAGGTGTACTTGAAGTCAAAGAGGCTGAATTAACGGACGAAGCCCGGACCCAGCTCAAAGATAGCATCATGGCCGAAATGGACATTGTGATTGACGATTTGCTGGAAGGCCGCCGACTTGAGGGCGCGCAATTGCTTGAAGTCATTGCTGACCGCCTCACAGAAATTGAAAGCCTTACCGCCGCTGCTGAAAGTAACCCATCTCGAAACCGCGAGGTGATTCTGGAACGGTTGAAGGATCAGATATCTGCACTAACAGAATCTGAAGTCGGCCTTTCAGAAGAACGTCTTCACCAAGAGGCGCTCGTGCTGGCAACAAAGGCTGATATTCGCGAAGAGTTGGATCGCCTTACCGCTCACGTCGCCGCCGCGCGGAACTTGATAAAACAGGGCGGGCCGGTTGGCCGAAAGCTCGACTTTTTAGCGCAAGAGTTTAATCGCGAGGCAAATACGCTTTGTTCAAAAAGCAACAATGTTGACCTCACAGCGATCGGTTTGGATCTGAAAGCCTCAATCGACCAGTTGCGCGAGCAAATTCAAAACATCGAATAGACCAAGCGAACTTGAACACCGTTCTTTAGCCTTTTCATCCGAAAAGACTTGAAATTTTGCGCTCTATCAGCATGTTCATCCACAAGGTTTGATCTGGCCCAACGCCAGTTTTGATAAAGTTTGGATTTGAATATGTTTCAGCGCCGCGGCATTATGCTCATTCTTTCTTCGCCCTCTGGCGCAGGAAAAACATCAATTTCACGCACAATTTTGCGCCAAGATGAAAATATCCAGCTTTCAGTTTCCGTCACCACCCGGCCAAAACGCGCCAACGAAGTTGATGGCGTTGATTATCATTTTCGCTCAGTTGATGAGTTTAGGCAGATGCGTGAAGCAGGAAAATTGCTCGAATGGGCAGAGGTTCACGGCAATTTTTATGCAACGCCTTCAGCAGAAATTGAACAGCAATTGGCGGCTGGTAAAGACGTTTTGTTCGATATCGACTATCAAGGCGCGTTGCAGTTATACGAAAAATGCGCAGACGATATTGTCGGCATTTTTGTTTTACCGCCTTCGATTGCCGAACTCAAACATCGACTTGAACGCCGCGCTGACGACAGCGAAGAAGTCATTGAAAAACGTTTGAAAACGGCGCGCAAAGAACTCAAGGAATGGCAAAAGTACGACTTCGTCATCATCAATAATGATTTGGACAAAAGTTGCGCGTTGGTCACCGAAATCATTAGCGCTGCACGTATGGAAAGAGAACGGCAAAAAGATTTGCCGTTGTTTGTCAAAGATTTACAAGAGCAACTTGAATCTGTTCTTGCACCCAAATAGGCGATTGATACTCCTGTTTTGCACAGGGAAAATTTGAGAGCTTTTCCATGTATACAGTTTGTAAACCATCTGCTAAGTTGTTGTTGCTGCACATTAAGCGAGTGGTGATGGGAGGAGACAATTTTCTGCTTCGTCCAGACCTTCTCATAAGGGGCTTGGTGTAAACGCTCACAATACTTGGTTCAGGCATAAATTTTGCTATGCCCACCCGCTCGTGGTTCGAGCGGGTGTTTTGCGTTTTAGGGGTATGTTTTTGTGTGCCGCGTAGTTGAAACTGGACGCTATTTCAGTCTTTGATAAAGTTCAGCCATTGCAACAAATTGTGCGACGCTCAGTTCTTCTGCCCGTTCAGTGCCCTTGATACCCGCAGCTTCATAAAATAGCTCGAGTTCAACATTCAGACCCTTAAGGCTTTGGCGCAGCATTTTACGTCGTTGCCCAAAGGCGGATCGCGTCACGGCTTCTAAATTTTCAATTTTCAAGTCACTATTACGCGGTTTGGGCACCAAATGCGCGACAGACGAACTCACCTTCGGTGGTGGGGTAAAAGCGGCAGGCCCCACATTTAACGCCACATGCGCATCAGTCATCCAGCCGCACAAAATGGACAAACGCCCATAGGCTTTCGTGCGAGGTTGCGCGCAAATGCGATCCGCAACCTCTTTTTGGAACATCAATGTTAGGCTCTCGAACAACGCAGTCTTGCTCTGCAAGCTCAACCACCCGGTCAAAAGCGGTGTCGCGATATTGTAAGGAAGGTTGGCGATAAGTTTGGTCGGTCCATCAACCATCGCTGTATAGTCCATTTCCATGGCGTCGCCAGAAATGACCTCAAGGCGGTCTGGATACGCTTCAGCGATTTCCGCCAAAGCGGGAAGGGCGCGTTCGTCGCGTTCAATGGCAATGACTTTTTTTGCCCCCTCGGACAGCAATGCGCGGGTCAATCCGCCGGGGCCGGGGCCAACTTCAATAATGGTTGAGTTTTCCAGCGGAGAAGCGATCCGCGCAATGCGTGCGGTGAGGTTGAGGTCGAGCAAAAAGTTCTGCCCAAGCTCCTTCTTTGCGCTCAACCCATGTTTGTTGATGACGTCGCGAAGAGGGGGAAGACTATCGATTTGGCTCATACGTCACCTTGTGTGGTCATGCTGTCGGCGAGCTTAATGGCTTCGTACATGCTGGTTGGCGACGCTTGTCCTGTGCCTGCAAGGCTAAGCGCGGTACCGTGGTCAGGCGAGGTCCGCACAATGGGCAAACCCAAAGTGATATTTACTCCAGCATCAAACCCAATCGCTTTGACGGGGATAAGCGCTTGATCATGATACATCGCAATCATCACATCATAGCAAGACCAAATATGAGGGGCGAATGCCGTATCTGCAGGCAACGGGCCAGCAACTTTGATGTCATAACGCTCGGCAAGTTCTGCAATCGCTGGCTTTATGATGTGGATTTCTTCATCCCCCATCGCGCCATCTTCGCCGGCATGCGGGTTCAAACCTGTGAGACCGATGCGAGGCATAGCGATGCCAAATTTTTCCCGCAAATCATGATGAGCAACACGTACAGTTTCAACAATCCGCCCAGTGGTGAGCCGAGAAAACACGTCTTTGAGTGCAATATGGATGGTCACGGGTATAGCGCGTTTGTCTTTGTGCGCTAGCATCATCACCGGACGCGGGGCGACCCCGTTTTCACTACACAGTGACGCCAAAAACTCTGTGTGTCCCGGATACTCAAATCCCGCATCATACAAGTTTGCTTTGTGGATCGGCGCAGTGACCACTGCACGCGCTTGATCAATATGCACCGCTGTTACAGCCCGTTTAATCGAATTGGTGACGAGGGGAGCATTTGATTGATCAAGAAACCCCGGCGCATCAGTTGCGGTGTTGCCAACATCAATCACACAAAGTTCGTCACTGCTGATTTGGTGCGCATCTTCGACAGAAGAAATCGCTGCAATTTTGACGTCTAGCCCAAGGCGTTGGTTTCGGGCGCGCAAAAACTCTGGGTCACCAAACAAAACACAATACGGCAATTCTTGTTCGGCCCGGTTTGCAAATAACTGCAATATTAAGTCCGGGCCTATGCCTGCGGGTTCACCAATAGTGAGCGCTATCGGTGCCTGTTCCTCAGCCATTGGAGATCAACGTCTCTCGATTGTTGCTTGTTCGAGCAGCTTTTTCAAATAGGCTTCAGACTCAGTTTGCAATTTCTCGGTGCCAACTTCGTTGCGCAGTTTTCCTTTAACAAAGGTAAGATCATTGGCCTGATTTTTTTCACAAATTGCCAGCATCTGCACGCCATTGGCGACGGTCCGGGGTTTAGAAATAGCGCCAACGTTTAGTTTCGAAAGCTCTTTGGCGATTGGACCGGCTAACTGAGTAGAATGGCGGCGACCAAGTTTGCGCACAGCTGCATCCCGGTAGGAAAGGGCGAGTTCAACCGCGCTTTCACAGCCGTTGAAATTACGACGATATTGATTTGCCTGAGAGGTGCGGGATTTCACCGAACCGCCCGCAGAATTCAAAAACAAAACTTCTGTCAGCATGTAGTCAAAAGTGATGGTTTCGCCCAGTTCTTCGCGGGCCGCTAGATCGAGATCAACATCTGAAATTTTGACTTTTTTTCGCAACACATTGGCGACCACCGCCTGCCATGCGAGGTTGGCGCGCAAGCGATCCTTCAGGGTTTTAGTCTGAACCCCAGCAGCGTTCAAAATTGTGTTAAGACGACCCACGCTAAGTTTGGCGTTTACAGCAATACGCGTATAGGCCTTGTCAACTGCCTTCTCATCGGCCTTGAAACCTAAACGGTTGGCTTCAGCAACCATCAACGCTTCGTCGATCAGTTCTTTTTGCGCCAAAGCCCGTCGATCAGAATTTGATTTTCCACGCCGTTCTAACCGCATGAACAACGCGCGTTGGTTGATGTCGTGGTCAGTTATAGTTTGCCCATTGACGATAACTTTTACTTTAGCAGCGAGTGCCGTTCCAGTAACGCTGGTGAAGCTGAGTAGTGCAATTAGGATCAAGCCAACAATACGCATTTATTCAATTCCTGATTAGATTTTGGGGCGTCTGCCATGTGATAGCATGTACCATGCGAAAGCATGTGTGTGCAAAGAATGCGGCCATTTTGGGGATACATTATTGCAAAGTATGATCGTACCCGACATCAGCCAACATTTTTAGTTTCAGCTTAAACCCTACAAGGTCGCCTTTGAACCCATCCACTCCCTTGGGCCGATAATAAACGCTACCGGCGGTATATTGATCATCATACCCAACGCTGACACCATAACTACCCATTTTGTTTGTGGATAAATTGTAGCGAGCATCGGCGCTAATGGTCCAATAATCGGTTATGGAGACTGATACATTCCCGCCAACTTCCTGCCGGCTTGCACTAGCGCCGGGCGCCATGTCTGCTGATTGGTAAGCGTAATCCATTCCGACGCTAAATAGTTCTTGCGCATATTTTGCGGCAACAGCAGCTCGGTCAATTGAAGCATCAATTGGGTCTATTAACAACTTGGTGCCAACTTCAAAGCCTGTCCACGGTGCACCTTTTGCAGCAAGAACAATATGCGACGCGCCATCGTTTACACCCGAACCGATGCCTGTTTGGTTTGGATTTGCTGTGGTTGCACCGTTAGTGCCGCCAATCTGGTATGACTGGCCGATAGTTACATCAAACCAACGTCCATCGTCTAAATCAGCGTGGTAAGTGAAGCCCAAGCTCGCGCGTGTTCCACTTTCTTGCCGGTCAATGCCCGAGAATCGGTTGAAACTAAATAGATTGCTGTCATCAAAAACAAAGCTCTGCGCATCTTCGTTTGTGATGCCGGGAGAGGTGGGACCACCCCGTGAAACCACTTGTAAGCGCGGCGTGAAATAATGAGTTGCACCTTCGGCATCAGCGACAAACGGCCAACTCACATCCAGCGCCGCAATTGGGGTTGCCGAATGGCTTAGGCTCGCACTTGGCGCGCTGGCGTGGGTGCTTGCATCACTATACTGCGCGACATCGCCACGTAGTCCAAGATAAGGGGCGATCAATATACCGCCCGGCAGTGTCCACTCGTTGCGCCAAGCGGCTTGCATCATCAAATGTGTTTTTGAGCCGCTGAAACCGTCCACATACTCAACACCACCAATGGTTGAGCTGCTGTCGTCGGTACGCACAATATTGATTAGCTTGCCATCAAGCAAAATTTGACCATTCCCGTCGGGCAAATCTGTAACGTTATGTCCAATGATTTGCGGCAAAATCTGACCTTGCCTAGCTTCGACAGCAGCTCCACCATCGCTCAGCCCTTGACGGTACTCAACCCTCGCATCAACAAAACTATCGGCTGACAGTTTTGTCGTATAAACTGTTTGTACGGCAAAACTACCCTCGCGATTTCCCTTGTCATAGTCAGGAAGAAACGATCGGTCGGTAAATGCAGTATATTGGCCGCCAACGGTCCAGCCATCTGCAAAAGTGGTGTTGGCTCTTACTTGAAAGCCACCACGGAAGCCTCTGTCGCCAAGTCCACCAGCATATGCAGTTGGATCAAGTTGGTAAATTCCCCATGCGTCTGCCGCGTAATTTACATTGCCAAAGGTTTTACGCCAATTGACTTCCCCTAAAATGCCTTGGCGGGAATAAAATTCTGGAGAAATAGTTAAACCTAGAGATGGGTTATGCCAAACAAATCCTGGATACTTGATAGCAACGCCCTTTTTGGGGCTGTAGGATACGCTTGTTCGAAGGATATCTTCAAAATCGGTCAGTGACGGATCTGGAAGTGCAAGCCAAGGCAAATAGGCGACGGGAATACCTGCAATTTCCAGTGTACCACTGGTGAAATAAATTGTTTTTTCTTCGGTGTCACGAACGACTTTGGCTGCCTTTATACGCCAACCAATCTGGCGTCCTTTGCTATCAATGCAGTTGCCGCAAGGCGTAAGGCTCGCATCACCTAATATCATTTTGGTTGTGGACTGGAACTCTGCATCGGCGGCATTAAGGCGCAGCCCCTCGGGGGTTTCAAATACCAAGGATTTTAAAAACCCTTGCTTGAATCCGCCAAAAAGCTCTGCGCGCTCTGCGATATATTGTTGCCCATCAGGGTCTCGAACGGCCACAGACCCTGTCAAAATAACTTTGCCGGTGTCCTGATTGTATTCAGCACGCTCCGCCGCTACCAAGTAACCCTCTGTTGACATGCGAACGTTGCCAGTTGCTGTCACAATAGATGTATTGTTATCGACATCCAAAAAATCGGCAGAAACCAACATTGAACTGGTTGCAGAAAGTTGTTGAGTTGCAAAGAAGTCGGCGGGAAGAATTTCGTCTTTTGCAACTGCGATTTGAGTAGACACACCAAAAAAGCACAACACACAGAGTGTGTTGCGCAACGCTCGTTTTATACTACTCCAACCCGCGTGGTTACGCGCTATACTCATCCGTCTTCCTTCCACAACAGCACACTTGTTCCAATAACAATTGCGACTATTGCGGGTCCCCATGCGGCTAATGTTGCATCCATGGCACCTGAACCGCCTGAACGGTCTAATAACTTCGTGACAACATAAAGCACAAACCCGAGTATAATACCATATAGAACTTGCGATCCGGAAGTGCCGTGGCGGCGATAACCGGAAGTAAATGCAAACGCAATTAACAAAGAACCAACAAGTAAAAAAGGCAACACTTCCATGCGTTTAAGGCGCATCTGAGCGGCTGAAACATTATCATCTATACTCGAAACGCCATTTAGAAACTCACGCAGAGTATAAATATCCATCTGATGGACGGCACCGAGCTGCAAATTTATTTCTTCTTTTGTTGCCTTAGAGGTAAGGAGAAGTTCTGAGAATTGCTCTTTTTTTCCTTCAATCGACCGGCTGTGTCCGTCTTCAAGTCGCCACCTATTAGAATCAAACTGTGCTGTTTTTGCAAAAATTTGCGCCGCAGGTGTTTTGGCATTTCCTCGTTGAAAAACGAAAACATCTTGCATTTGCAGTCCGTCTTCTGACAATTTATTCGAGCGGATGAAATACTTACCGCCTTCATTTTCTTGAATGATCCACCTATCGCGACCCGCTTGGTCGAACTGGGCGGCGTCAACCACGCCAGCGTGACGCTCCAGCATTTCATTGCCAGCTAAAACCAGCGGCTCGATCAGGTAACTCACCAAAAGTCCAAGTGCGACGCAGGTTGCAAGGGGCACCAATGCAATGCCCCAAATCGAAATGCCGCTGGCTTTTGTGACGATGATCTCTCGGTTGTTCTGTAAATCCATCAACGCCAGTACAGCGCCAACCAAAAACGAAATGGGCAGCAAGTCCAACGCCCACTTGGCGGCGGACAATGATGAGGCTGCAAGGGTTGTCCAGGGTTTATCAAACAGTCCTGAGTTGGAACGGTTTCCTGTTTCCACAATTTCAATCAAGCCGACCAAACAGAAAAACAGGAACGTCACCAACAAGATGGAACGCAAAATGTTGACTGTGAAATGTTGACCCAACCGGTTCATTGAATGGCCGCCTTTAGCGCAGAAGGAATTGGCATAAACGCCTTGCGTTGCCACGCGATTATCAAAGCAACAATGAATGGTATGAGGGGGATCATGTAGAGGATGATCACGAAACTTAGATCGGTGCTAACAAACTGCTTTGCACTGGTGCCAAGTACTTTTACCAAAACACCCATGCCTAAAATCAAGACATCTGCATTCAGCCGCGTTTTAGAGCGCAACATGGTTGGTTGCATGGTTAGGAAGAACGCAAATAGAGCAAGACTGATCAAATAAAGCGCAGACGAAAGCCGACTGTGCAACAGGGCCAAATTCCTTTGCCCATTTATGTCCGCAATGATCAAACCAACCAATTCAAGACTGGTAGGTTCCACTGCGGCAAATAAATTGGACTGCGCCAAGTTGCGTACAGAAACCTGATAGGTGCCGAATTCTAATGTCGACATTTGCTTGGTTTCATAGGTGTAATATTGAATGGCGCCGTCGCTCAACCGGATGAACAGCGTATCATCAACCTTTGAAAGTTGAGACTGTGCCGCGTAAGTCGTTTGGCTGCGCACAGGGTCGCGTTCATCATGCAGGAAAAAGCCAAGCCCGGTGCCGTCATCGGCACGCCCTTCAATCATCAGGGTTAAGCCTGACCCGACCTCAGTAAATCGGCCCGGTCGAGAGGAGTTTGCAATCAAATCCGCATTAATTTCGTCTGAACGTTTGGCCGCCAATTGGTTTGCCATTGGGACCAACTGATGGGTGAGGGTCATTTCAAATGCGACGCCGACCACAAGCATGATCATGATCGACCTATATAAGGGCTTAAGCCCAATGCCAGAGTGAATAGGAAACAGTTCCTTGCTCACCTGCATGGCCCGCAAGCTGCGTGAAATTCCCAATGCAACGCAGATGAAAAGGATAATACTGACGACTTCAGGCACAACCAAAACCGACTGGCTGAACATGGTCAAAACGCCTTGCCCTTTGGCGGTGACCAAATCAATCGTGCGCAGCAATTGTACCATCCAACCCAAAAAGGCCATCAGCATCACAAGGCCAAATGCTGAGGTCAAATAGCGGTTGAATAAATAGCGCGAGATCAAATCCATATGCCATGTTTGCCATAGGCAATTGTGGCCGTACAGAGCGAATTTATTTGTCTGTTAAGCTGAAAAGCAAATTTGAGCATTGAACTTTCCAAATCCTCAGCGCAGGATGCAAAAAAATGGCGCACGAAATTGCGTCCCGCCTTTTCTATTGCCAAAAATCACAAAGATGGAACGATTTGATGGATCAAAAACTAAATTTAAAAATTGATGGGTTTTCAAAACTAAAAACCAAACGAGTTTGCCTGTTGGTTGGCGACAAGCTTTCGCTGAGCGCTGAAGCATCTGGAATTTGGGACAAAACCGGACTTGATCTGTCAGCGCTTTCTAAAGCTTCTACCTTTGAAGCGAAAAGCGCGAGCTTTTTCAACGTGTTTGCGCCAAATGGTGTGGATGCCGATCAAATTTTGTTGGCTGGTATTGGTGATTTAGGCGCGGACAGCGACGCAAAAGATTTTGCGAAGGCTGGCGGCACGATTGTTAATCAATTGCGCGCGCTTAAAGCCAGTGATGCAACCATCATTTTTGACGTTGAAGCAAGCGCCGAACAAATCGCCCATTTCGCTGCGGGCCTGCGCCTTGGTCACTACCGCTTTGATAAATACAAAACCAACCCAGGCAAAAAAGACGATTTGCCACCAAAAGAGTTGAAGCTGACCCTCGCGGTTGCTGACAAAAAAGCAGTAACGGCAGCGGATAAAATCCAAAATGCTGTTTCTCAAGGCACGATCACTGCACGGAACTTGGTCAATGAACCTGCAAACGTGTTGGGCACGGTTGAATTTGCTCAAGCTGCGAAAGATCTAGAGGCTGATGGCCTTGAGGTTGAAGTGCTGGACGAAAAGCAAATGACCAAGCTAGGTATGGGCGCATTACTTGCCGTTGGTTACGGTTCACGTCGTCCATCTCACATGGCGATTATGAAATGGAACGGTGGTAAAAAGGGCGACGCACCAATTGCTTTTGTGGGCAAGGGCGTTGTGTTTGATAGCGGCGGTCTATCCATTAAGCCAGCTGGCGGCATGGAAGACATGAAGGGCGATATGGGCGGCGCAGCTGCTGTCACGGGCATCATGAAAACACTTGGTATGCGCAAAGCCAAAGTGAACGCGGTTGGCGTGATCGGCTTGGTTGAAAATATGGCCGACGGCAACGCGATGCGCCCAAGTGATATCATTACGTCAATGTCTGGTCAGACCATTGAGGTTTTGAACACCGACGCAGAAGGACGCCTCGTTTTGGCGGATGCGCTTTGGTACACCAAAGAAACATTCAAGCCTAAATTCATGGTCAACCTTGCAACGCTAACCGGCGCGAACATCGTTGCACTTGGCGATCAGCATGCGGGGCTGTTCTCAAACGATGATGATCTTTCAAAAGGATTGACGGATGCGGGTTTAAAAACCGGTGAGCGCGTTTGGCGCATGCCGATGGGCCCAGAATATGATAAACTGATCAATTCAAAATTCGCGGATATGAAAAACATTGGCGGACGTTGGGCCGGTGCCATTACAGCCGCGCAATTCCTTAAACGCTTTGTTGGCGACGTGCCTTGGGCGCATATCGATCTTTCAACTGCTATGGGCGTGCCAGCAACACCAATCTGCAAAAGCTGGAGCACTGGCTTTGGTGTGGCACTGCTGGATCAACTCGTTCGTGATCATCACGAATAGACACAAAGAAATCGGTGGACCTAATTGACCGAGATTCTCTTCTATCATTTGGAGCAGCGCCCGCTTGAAGCGGTGCTGCCCCTTTTGCTTGAAAAAACGCTGGAACGCGGCTGGCGCGCCGTGATCGAAATCGGCGATGAAGGCGCACTTGCAGGCATAGACCAAGCGCTGTGGACCTATCGCGAAGACAGCTTTTTGCCCCACGGCTTAGGCGATGGTGATCACGCAGCTGACCAACCGATTGCGTTGGTTCTGGACCAATCAAACCCCAACAACGCTCAATTGCGCTTCTTCGCCAAAGGCGCTGTGCCACAGGAAGTTGGCGATTATGAACGCCTAGTCTTCATGTTCGACGGCCACGATCCAGATATCGTCAGCCGCGCCCGGCAAGCGTGGAAAGCCCTAAAAGACGAACATCAACTCACATACTGGCAGCAAGAATCAAACGGCAAATGGGTGAAGAAGGCTTAGGATTGTTGGGTGAGATCTAGGTTTGTGATTTTTTGGCTGAGGAAAGAGTGGCGGTTCGCCAAAGATTTGCCTGAGCCCGATGCTGCACTATGCCTCTATGTCGGCTTCACGGCTTGCAAATTAAATCGGTAGTCGTAACAGTTTCACATCGTCAGCGCGTTCCGCCCCGCGTCCTGCATAGAAGGCACGCGCTGTCTCGTTCTCGATCCAAACCTCTAGGGTCATCGCCTTGCAATTCCGAGTAACTGCTACAGTGCGTAAAGCCTCCAATAATTGTTCACCGACACCCTGTCGTCGATGAGTGTCGGAAACGACCAGATCACTGATGAACAAGGTGCGGGAGTTTGTATGTAGTTCAAACCTTTGCGCGTAAGCTACGAACCCGACAACGTTGCCAGAATCTTCTATGACAAGAACCTCAAACCAACGATCATCTCCAAAGGCTAACTCTTGCAGCGTTTCTGCCTTAAGTTTCGGATCTGGGTCTTTGACGTGGTCTGCAAGCTGCTGCGATAGTTCTGTAACGCGCGGAATATCTTGCTTCTTAAATTCTCTCACGATCACAAAAATGGCTCCTTGGTCGGCATTTGCCAAGCATAGCGGTTGCTTAACAATTCGAAAGCCTAAATTGGCCGGTGGCCAACTGACAGCAACTTAGTTTGGAAAGTCGACGACTGATTTGAGGCCAAAGGAGATGTGTTGCTAGTGCCACCTGATAAGCGTAACGATTGCACATGAATGTTTATTTGCAAGTACAGGAATTGCCCCAGATATTGCGAAACCGCTATCTCGAATCTCTGCCAGAGCCGCAAGAGTGGTTCCTTGAGGAGCTAGTTAGGGCAGGTGAAGTATGGGAAACTCCCGGCGAGGGATATGCCGTCTTTAGCGGGGATGCTCTAGTAGAGTTTCACACGATGGACAGCGACGATGCGCGCCTCCATCTATCCAGTCTCATCCGGCAGCGACCTTTCAGGAAGGTTCTTTGCAAGTCATTTGATCATGTTCTGATTGATGCCGCAAAAAAACTAGGTTGGACTTTGGTTGAAACCGGTTTCCTATTTCGCAAACGCAACCGAGTCGCTTTGAATAAAACTAAAAGTTTCCAGCTAGTTAGGGCAAGTTCAACCGATCTACCCGATGCTTGGACCATTGGGCGTGATTTCTATGACAGCAAGGACGAAGTCGAGCAAATCTTTCGATCCAACGGCCTTTGGATCGGGTCCAATGACGGGAAAATGGTCGGAAACGGGGTCATGATACCAGTTGATGGATCAGGTAACGTCGTTGATGTCGGAATGGTCACTCGCCGAAGTCAGCGCAATAAGGGGTTCGCCAGTCTAATTGTAGCGGGGCTAGCGGACATGCTGGAAAGCGAGGGCAAGAGGCCGATTTGTGGATGTGCTGAAACCAATCTTGCGTCGAAAGCCGCGCTGGAGAAGGCTGGCTTCGTTTCCGAGCATCGACTTGTACAGATAAACATCCCGGATTGATCCAGCATCCGCTAGGTCTACGACTGCTTAGAGCCCAATCAGGCCGTTCGATTTTCGGACTTGGCTGACTTTCGCGACCCAAAGCTGCCGTTTGGGGAGATTGTATCAACGAAACACATATCTTCAAACCTGACATGAAATACTCGGCCTTGCTCCACAACCCTAAAAATCGAAAGATCACTTGCGCGCGCAGCTATCGAGCTTCTGTAAAACATGAACATGCCATCGCTTTTGGACGTAAGAGTTTATCAAGCCAAGACAGACATCCGCCTATTAAACTAGGCTGCTTGCCAAACCTCATGACTTTTTCTTTTTGTCGATTTTGCTAGCAATTTCGTTCGCGCGTTCGATAATGCCTCTAGGGTAACCCATAGCCTCCATCAGCTTTAGTGCGTTCCGTGTTCTGCAAACACCTGAGCGAATTTTGAAATCAAATGGCGTTTCTGGAATCCCAGTTTCCTGAAAATTCCACATTTTGTAATTTTCGGGCAGGAATGTTTCAAGCTCAACATCATGAGTGGTAACAAGAACGATGTTCTTTTCTGCTAACACCTGCAAAACTGCAGCAGCACCCCCAATTCTCTCAACGGTGTTGGTACCACGAAATATCTCGTCGATTAAAAGCAGGAATGGCTCATCATTTTTGGATAAGTGTATAAATTTATTGATATTTTCTAACTCAGAGAAATAGTAGCTTTTTCCCTCTTCGAGAGAATCTGTATTGCTGATCGATGATAAGATGCCCATAATAGGTATTAAGGCGCTATCTGCATGGCATAGCCACAATGTACGCGACAAAAGGACGTTTATGCCAATCGTTCGAATAAACGTGGTCTTACCAGCCATGTTGGAACCCGTAATTAGTGCGGATTCACCGCTAGTTTTATACGAATTAGCGACATAGTTTTCTACCAATGGGTGGTAAGCATTCTCTAAGCTGAGATTTTTTCCTCGGGAAAAACTCGGATTAGTATGCCTTGGGTAACGTCTCAAATATGATGCCAATGCAATGCTTGCGTCAAGCTCACCCAATGACGTAAAGCACAGTCTCAATGTTTCTATGTTTTTATGGACTGATGTGATTAGGAATGCATGAACCAACGCATCAACAGGAACAAGCAAATTGACCAAATACATCGGGTAACTGATCAAAATATTGTTGTTGGATTCGCTGAACAAAAGTAGGCGCAAACGCCACTTCATGTTTCGTATTGAGGTGAAGTTGTCATTTAGCCTACGACAAAGTGGGATCTTCTTAAATTCTCTACTGGCCAACGCTTGGGAAATGGGCAACACATGAGTTAAACAACTCAGCGCGTACGCATTCTCTTCCGAAGCAGCGAGATACTTGTTGCGAACCACAAACAGATTTATGGCAATAACAATAATTGCAAACAAAATGGATATGCCATTTGTGAAATAAATACTAGAGGCAATTACAAGGACAGACAGAAGGCTCCAACCTACAAGGAACAGCTTGGGTAGATTTACAATTGGGAAACGGTCAAACAGCAATTCAACCAAGGGGTTTGCGGACAAAAAAGACAATGGGTACAGCGCGGTTTGCAACTGTTCTCTCAATGCTGTGTCAGTTTGCATTCTATTCGCCAAGTCATACTGTTGCTTTAAATGACTTTGATCAGTTTCAAGTAGGCGCATTTTTCGAAAGAGAACCTGTTGGCCAATTTCAGTTAGCGTTGTGTCAATTTGATTGAAAATGGCATTCATCCCCAAATCCAACCATGTTTTATCATCGATCAACCCAGTTTTATGCTTTGTCGATGTCAGTTTAAACAAGGTGTCAATTTTCGAAAAATCTCGCCATTTATCCGCCGGAGTTTCCCAGTCCAATCTTAGCTTTTTCAGCAACTTCCCTTCGCTGAAAATTGGTAGGTCGTAAAACTCGGCCAATTGACGGAAAAGTTTCATGTGATTGCATCCCCTAGGCTCGTACCCTAACTCTCAGGGTTCATTGACAAAGTGTCTTACAGTGTTCGATTGAGCCACTTGAACTAGGCACTCTACCAAGATTTGCCGAGTTGAACTCACAAGATATCTGCACTTGAACCTTAACCCAGATTAGTTTCGTTTTGCGGAAATGTTCAAGGCATTCGTACCCGGCTGGCTCGAACTCTCTATGGGAAAGGGCTAGGTATCAGAACGCCTGTACAATTTATGCCCCATTTAGCAATAGAACAATTTTGAGATCAGTCGATTTGTC
>NZ_JBPOEU010000031.1:0-37186 GCF_051251695.1 Maritalea sp.
GGTATTGGCCAATGCTGCCAAAACCTCACCTGTATCGCGAATACCGCGATCAACCGTTTCGACGAGGGAGTTAACGCCCGTTGCCAAGCGGTTCAGCTCTTCGTCGGGGAATTCAGTTTGCACCCGCTGGGAGAAATCTCCGCCCACAGCCGCATCAACCACAACACCAAAGGCACCTTGAAGTTCAGCCATCATCTGCACGCGTTCTTCACCACGGCGTTTGCTGGCCTCTTTTTCTTCTTCAGTCATTTGCAGCACTTTGATGCCGTTTTCACGGAACACTTCCACTGCACGCCCCATCTCACCTAATTCGTCAGTTCGGGTCGCTTCGCGCACTTCAACGTCTAAATCACCTTCTGATAAATCACGCATTGTCGCTGTAAGGCTCGAAATGGAACCCGTTATGGAGCGAGAGAAAAACAAGCCAACCAAGACCGCGAGCAACATAGTCGCCCCGCCGACGATCAGCATCATATTACGCAGTTCAACAACAGGCTTGTGCAAAGCGTCAAAACTCTCCACCGCGACCATCGCCCAACTGACATCTGCAAATGTTACAGGCACTGCTTCGACATGCATTTTTTGATTGCGGTAGCCGGTCGAAACGCTACGGGCCTCTTCACCATTGATCGCAGCGGTAACAGCTTCAGTTTCGAAAACCGTTGTAAATTGGTCGTTTTCCTCGGTGAAACTAGAGTTGACACGCAAAACGTTATCTGCACCGACAAGAAGCGTTTCGCCTGTTTCGCCCAGGCCTTTCTTCAAGCCCACAAAACTGGCAATAGTGTCGATCGGCAAGCCAAACACCAATGCGCCGGCAACGTTACCTTTTGAATCAGCAACGGGTGTCGCCATGAAACTTGCTGCTTGTCCGCCATATGATGCGTAAGGAGCAAAATCGGAGAAGGCAACTTCGCCCTCGCCTGCCTTAAGTGCTTTACCTAATAGAACATCAAGTGTTGAACCAGGCTCAACTTTTGTCGCAAAATCTTGGTTTTTAAACACACTGTAGACAACCACGCCATCAGCACTCACCAAAAGAATATCGCGATAACCAGCATTTACGGCTTGGGTCGAAAAGTTTGGATGAACCCGTGAATGCGTAAAGTCATAGTTGGTGAATTGCTTGGCTGTATTGGCCAAGTGACGTTCATTTTCAGCATGTGGATTATTGGTGATAAAGCCATCTTGCAAGAATGCGGTGGGATCAGCTTTATCAGCTTGCTCCCAGGTGCTGCGCAACTCACCAAAGGTGCCGCCCAACTGTTGATCGCTGGCAGTTTTGACCAAGTCGACCTTCATCTTATCCAGCAGTTCGACCAGTGATTGGGCGCGAATGCTTGCGATGGTGGATAATCTTTGTTCTGCCAATTGGCCAACCGTGGATTCACTTAAGCGATAACTCACAACGCCCACACCAAGCGCAACAAATAGCGCGGCGCCGATAAGCACCAGCGGCAGCTTTTGCGCAATTTTGATGGTTGGTAACTTAAACTTTTTTAACATCGAGCCTATCTCCGCCTCAATCTTGCAAACTCACAACGAACAGGATGTGCCGATGCGATGATTATTCGAGAGGTATTACACCGAAATATTCGAACGATCTGTTTTGGTTACTAACCCTACAACGAAACTTCTAAATCAATTCTAAATAAAAAGGCCCCTCCATTTGCATGGAGAGGCCTATAATTGGTATTGTATTGGCGTGAAATACTAGCTTAGTGCGCCGATTACTGCCTCAATTTTCTTTTTCATTGTGCCAGCATCGAAGGGCTTAATAACGTAGTTATTTACCCCGCAACTAATCGCTTCTTTCACTTGCTCTTTATCACCACGACCTGTGGCCATAATGAAAGGCATCCCAGACGTACGCGGATGCTTGCGAATTACTTTGAGAAGCGTCAAACCGTCGACATCGTCCATATTCCAATCCGAAATAATTAGATCGACATTCGCGGACTCGAGCTTCATCAGTGCATCGCGGCCAGATTTTGCCTCGACAATATTTTTGAACCCTAGTTGGTTCAAAATAAACTTACAGATTCCTCGCATCGATTGTTGGTCATCAACAATCAATACACACATTGAGCTCGCTTTAGGCATTAGCAGATGCCTCTATTTGTCTGTTTTCGTAAAAGGTACATTCACCAAACCATATCTGTTAACCGTTACTAATCCCTCAATGCCCGTGTAGGCATTTAGGCTGCTTTGGTGCGTCGCACCAAAGCTGTCATTAGTTTTTCGGCAATTTTTTCTACTGGAGCTTCTTCAACAATTCCGCCTAATTCCATCGCAGCGCGTGGCATGCCATAAATCAAGGCCGATGACTTGCTTTGTCCGATGGTAAAACATCCCGCATCATGCATTTGTTTTATGCCCATCGCTCCATCTTTACCCATTCCGGTAAGAATTGCCCCGACTGCATCAGCACCAACTTGCTTAGCCACCGATTCAAACAGAACATCAACGGATGGTCGATGGCCAGACACTGTTGCGTCCTCACCTAATCGGCACTTAAGTTGACCTGATGAACGTTCCACTCTCAAGTGGAAATCCCCTGGTGCCACATAAGCATGTCCGGGCACCAACAATTCACGCTCTTTTGCTTCGGTCACCGTCATTTCGCACGTCTCATCAAGACGCGCTGCAAATCTCTCCGTAAAACCGGCAGGCATATGTTGAGCAATGATCACCGGCGGAGCGTCTTTTGGCAAACCTGACAAAACTGTCTTGATCGCTTCAACACCACCCGTTGATGCGCCAATTGCAATAAGTGAACTGCCTGCAACTTTTGCGCCTGATGGAATTGGTTTCTGACGTGATTGAGCGGTTTGTGGTTGGCGCGCCATAGCACGTCCGCGCACATCTGACTGTGCCGCCGCGATAACTTTCTCGCGCACCTCTTTACCAAATTGCTCAAGACCGCCGGCTAGATCATGGCCCGGTTTTGCGACAAAATCTACCGCGCCCAATTCAAGGGCAAGCAATGTTTCGCGCGCGCCTTTTTGGGTCAATGTTGAAATCATAACCACTGGCGTGGGTCGCAGCCGCATGATTTTTTCGAGAAATTCCAAACCATTCATGTTTGGCATCTCAATATCAAGCGTTACCACGTCGGGGTTCAACGTTTTAATTTTGCCCCTAGCATCGATGGGGTCACACGCTGTGCCGACCACATGAATTTCAGAGTCCGCCGACAGAAGCGATGAAAGCACTTCTCGTATGAGGGCAGAATCGTCAACAACCAGAACTTTGATCATGCGGCACTCCGTGCACTTGAGCCAAGTTTATTCTCGTAAATGGTTTTGCCAACAAGTTTAAATTTGTCCGCAACCGAGTTTAGGTTTTCAGAATGCCCGATATAAAGAAACGCGCCTGGTGCCAATAGTTCGCCCATTCGCGTGAACATTTTTTCTTGGGTCGGTTTATTGAAGTAAATCGCTACGTTCCGACAGAACACCGCGTCAAACGGGCCTTTAATTGGCCATTTTTCCATCAAGTTCAATGACTTAAATGTGACCACAGATCTTGCATGTTCTGGAATGCGAACCGTCCCGTCACTGTCGCGATCAAAAAGCTTTACCCGTTCTGGCGAAAGTCCAGATAGGTCACCGGCTTTATAAAGACCCGTTTGGGCCTTTTCCACGACGTTTGTGTCGATGTCAGTCGCTAGAATTTTAAAGTCCCAGCTTTTCAATTTTGGGTAAGCTGCCAATAGGCTCAGAGCAATTGTATATGGCTCTTGTCCTGTGGAACACCCAGCCGACCAAATTCGCAATCGAGAACGGTTTGGGTTCGCCGGATTATTGACGATACTGCCAATATGTTCACTCAGATGTGCAAAGTGATGATCTTCCCGGAAGAACCGCGTCAGGTTCGTCGTCAGCGCATTGATAAATTCTTGGACATCATCAGCTGATGCACCACGATCCAAATGATCTAGGTAGGATGAAAATGTATCAAGGTTTAGCCGGCGAATAATTTTAGAAAGTCGCGAAACCACAAGTGTACGTTTAGCGTCACTCATAGAGATGCCCGCCAAATCGTAAACCTTGTTTCTTACCGCTTCAAATTCGCGATCCGACAAAGAGATTTCACCACTGTCCATCTTTGCTACTTGCCCCTTTTGATACCCATACCGCTTGGTACAATTGTTCAACTGACGATTTTAGTCGGCTTGTGCCAACGCCTAAGTTAGGTTTGATGAAGCAAGCAGTGTGTTTGCTTCAAAACCCTCATTCCCCTTATTGTCACCATTCACCCCTTATTTTTGGTAAATGTTTATCGACAATGTGAATTAATAGGCGATCCCAGCGGCAATTTTAGTTCAAAATGCAAGCAGCGCGGCGCCATAATGGCGCCACCACTCACATCTGACATTAAATTGGAATGGTTAATAGAATATTGCCAGCACAAGGCCGTGTAAACGAAATGATAAGGAATAGTTCAATTTTAGAACAATTCGATATCGTCGTGCGTTTCCACTGGTTTGTTCGCCTTCGAAATTTCGTCCTTGATCAGGCCGTCATTAACTGAACTATCCAGATGCTTTACAAAAACACGTCCGGGAACAGGCTGAAAAACCACCCGTCGGGCATAGGTACCGCCAAGATCTTCCACCGCAGCTTTATATCCCTCTGCCGCTAAGAACCCGCGCACAAAAGCGGCATTTTTCGCGCCAACATCATCCATTTTTTGGTTGATATTGCCGCCGCCGAACACCTTAATTTCCAATTCAGCACGTTGGCCGGAACCTTGGGTGAGCACCTTGTTGATGAGTTCTTCCATGGCGTATGCGCCATAACGCGCTGACTCGCCATATTTATCCTTGGAACTGTCAGATTGAATGCCCAATAAAAAGTGATTCATCCCCCCGACGCCTGTCACTTTATCGCGCACACATGCAGCGATGCAGGACCCCAGGACCGTTGAGAAGGCCTTTTCTGATTCACCTGAAACGTGGCAATCGCCTTGGTGAACTTGAACAGTTGCACTTCTTGGAATGTCTCGCGGAGATTTTACAGATGCTGTCACTTGATTCTACCTGTTATCATTTCCTCCTAAGGTAACAGCGAATTTGTTAGTGAACTGCTAACCACAATAAAAACAATTACTTTATTGGCAGTTTTTGAAAGTGGCGGTTAGGAAATCCAATGTAGTGTGGATAGCGTTGGAAATGGGGGGAATAGATATGTCTTTGGCCAAACTTGCCATTGAGCTTGACGAAACATCCAGACAGACCGCAGAGATGGTCGACAAAATTAGCGAGGGCTTGTCCATTTTGATGGATGAGAATCGTGAATGTCAGGATGCGCGCACTGTCGCGATTCAACAAATTATTGTTGCGCTTCAAGCCCAAGATCGCATCCAGCAACGATGCGATAATATTGCTAATGCCGCCAGATCGATGGCGGAATTAGTTGAAGTATCTGAAAAACTAGACGGCGTGGATGTTTGGGCAGACTTGACGTTGGACGAATTGCGAAAGCCCAATCTCTCTGGCATTGCCGGACGTGCCAAGCACGATGATATCGAGCTATTCTAGATTTCGACATTCCCCCAAATGAACACAATAAAAAGCCCGGTCAAAACCGGGCCTTTTTTGTTTTAATCTCAATTTGATGTTGCTTGCTACGCTTTAGGCATCTTCCGTTGCCCGGCCGACAACAGCCACCAAATCAATCAACCCCAACATCTTATTGTCGTGGGTCACAATGCCATTGAGCAATTCTGAATCCATATTCTCACCCTCAGGCACAGAATGGATATCATTTTTTTGCACGGTCAAAATATCAGAAACGGCATCAACCAAGATACCAATCCATTTTTCACCAACCGCCAAAACAACAACCACATGGGTTTTCGTTACCTCGGTTACGCCTGCCCCAAAACGGGCGCGTAGGTCAAAAATTGGTACGATCGTTCCTCGCAGGTTTACCACACCGCGCACAAATTCGCGGGTGTTTGGTAATGGTGTCGCACCATTCCATGCTCGAATTTCTCGAACAGTGGTGATTTCCACGCCGTATGCTTGTTCGCCGATCGAAAATGCGATCAATTGAATTGAATTGGCACCGCCGACTTCAAGATCGTTCGCGCTAAGTTCACTGGCTTCCATAACTTCCTCTCAATCTTTCGCGTTACGCCGCCGCGCTGCGATGGCCTGTTGGCGTTTTAAGGCTCTGCACATCAACGATTAGGGCAACTTGACCGTCACCTAAAATTGTACCACCGGCAATGCCATCGATACGTTCATAGTTTTCTTCTAAACTCTTAATCACAACTTGCTGCTGACCGATGATTTCATCAACGATGATCGCAAGTTTGTTGGTGCCTTCTGCTTCGCAAAGCACAACAAAACGATCTTTTTCTTCAGCCTCTGTGTACATGGCGAAGCGCGTTGCAAGGTCAACGACCGGCACATATTCGCCACGAATTTGAAGCAATCGCGCACCACTTGGCACTTTACCAAAGTCGGCACGTCCAGCTTGAATTGTTTCAACAATTGAAGACAATGGCACAACATATGGGCAACCCGCGACTGACACGAGCATCACATCAAGAACCGCCAATGTAAGCGGCAAGCGCAACGTCATTCTGGTTCCGCGTCCTGGAATAGAACGCACATGAACCGAACCGCCGATTTTTTTGATGTTGGACAATACAACGTCCATGCCCACACCACGACCAGAAATATCTGAAACTTCCGAAGCAGTTGAGAACCCGGGTGCAAATATAAGGTTGTCAATTTGCTCATCTGACGGGGTCTGTTCTTGACCAACAACACCACGGTCTCTTGCTGTTTCCAGCACACGTTCGCGGTTGATACCTGCACCATCGTCTTCCACGATAATCAAAATATTACCGCCGGCTTGCTCCGCTGACAGTGTAATTGTGCCCGTGTCGGATTTGCCCTTACCCGTGCGGGTTTCAATGGACTCGATACCGTGGTCCGCCGAATTCCGGATCATGTGGGTTAGTGGATCGGACAACTGCTCAATCACAGTTTTGTCGATCTCAGTATGTTCACCGACCATTTCGAGCTTGATCTTCTTGCCCGTTTTATTGGCAAGTTCACGTACTAGTCTTGGCATGCGTGAGAATACAGATTTTACCGGCTGTGCGCGGATCGCCATAACCGAATCTTGTAGTCCACGCGTGGTTTGCGCCAACACTTCGATACCCCGAACAAGCTCTTGATACTTGTCACGCAATGTCTCATCCATTTGCTGGGTGAGCATTGATTGAGTGATCACCAATTCGCCAACCATGTTTACCACACGGTCAACCTTGTCGAGATCCACACGAATAGACTGAACAGGAGGCTTTTCGTTTGTTTTGGGCTTCGCGACAGCATTATTCACAACGACTGCGGGCGCAGGCGTCGGTTCGGCCGCAGGTATGTCGGCCAATGCAAGCTCGGGTGTCGCTTCATCGGAAGCTTGAGCATCAGAACCCTGTGCTGTGTCATCTTCTTCTTCGGCCACATCGGGTTTATTCATATCAACGCCGAGTTCACCGGCAAGGTCCGCAAAACTAGGGGCTTCATCACCCGCGTCGTCAGCGCCTGCTTCTTTAGAACTTGTGTCCTCAAGTTTTGCATCCTCAATTGGAGCTGCTTGAGTGGGTTCTATTTCTTCTAAATTGCCAACCAATGACGCTGCGACAGGCTCTATTGCGGTGCCCGGAGGGGTGATTTCAATTTCACAATCACCTTCCACGAATTCAAAAACTTCTCGAATTCGCTCTTCGGTAACATCGTCACCCTTTAGCGTTATGATCCATTTGCAATAGGGTTGAAATGGCTCGAACTGATCCAGTTCAGGAATTTCCCGAATTTCAGCAACCACATTGGATTCGCCTACGATGGCCAGTTCGCGGAACAAAAGTAGCGGATCGTTTGCGCGTTCAAAAAGTGCGGGAAGCGGCGTAAATGTCAACGTCCACGCATCTGTCGTTTCACCGGCAGGGCTATCGTCAACGAACGTGATATCTGAGTCAGGGAATTCATCCTCGGCATCGCTCAGCGCCGCACCCAAATCTGTATCGTCGCCAGAAATCAAAGGAGGATTGTCAAACACGTCTTCTTCGGTTGATGACGCTTCAGTGCCCGCACCCACCATTACTGGAGTAAATTCAATGTCAAAATCATCAGTAGAATGCTCGCCACCTTCGCCATCAGGATTGCACAGAGCGTCAAAGGCCGCTTTTTGCTCAGCGCCATATCCCTCTTCAAGCTCGCGTTCGTCTTGCGCTGCGGAAACAAAGTCCGCCACAAGGTCGCTTGAACTGATACACAGCTTCAAAACCTCTGGATTCAGCTCAATACGGCCATCGCGAACGAAGTCGAGAAGCGTCTCAAAGCTATGCGCAAAACTTACTAGACCGGTAAAACCGAAGGCACCTGCGCCCCCTTTTATCGAATGGATGGCACGGAATACAGCATTAAGACGTTCCGGGTCCCGGTCGCCTTCTTCAATCGCCATGAATTGCTCTTCAAGCTCGGTGAGGAGCTCGGAACATTCATCGAAATAGGTAGCCTTAAATTCGTCTAATTCGCTCATGACACATCCAACGATACAACTGGTTAACTTTTAGTGCGAAACCTTCTTGATCACGCTCAACAACTTTGCCGGATCAAACGGCTTCACAATCCAGCCAGTACCGCCAGCAGCGCGCCCTTGGTCCCGTTTGTCTTGACTGGTCTCTGTGGTCAAAATCAAAATTGGCAAACTTTGATATTGCCCGGATGAGCGCACATTTTTGATAAACTCGATGCCATCCATAATCGGCATATTGATATCGGTTATCACCACATCAACTTCTTCGTTGCCCAAGACGTCGAGCCCTTCTTGGCCATTTTCGGCTTGAAGCACTTCGTATCCCGCACCGGCCAGCGTATGCTGGAGCATTGCCAAAATCGTGCGAGAGTCGTCCACTGTGAGTACACGCATAAACGAACTATCCTTTCATCAATGGTGCAAATGCGCTATCCAAGCCCAACGTCTCAAGAGCGTTGGAAAAATGTTCGCTTGGTGCGCTTAGCAAGAATTTAAAATTATGGTTTTTTGCGGTTTGAGCGGCACTCAAAAGCATAAACAATGCATTGGTTGAGACGCGTTCTACCATTTCAAGGTTCACTTCGAGATCGCCGTTATTTAACGCTTCAAGCATTTCATCACGCAATTCATCCACTGCGCCGATATCTGCAATTGCAGGCAATTTGATCTGATTTAGCTGCGTGTCTGCCATGGTGGGCATCCCCCGAAAACGCGATTCATTCTCCCGCAGTTTCACGCGGAACTGTTTAATAAATCCTAACCATATTGAAAGAAGACCATATTGGTGGGTTCTAATCGCCCAAACAATTGAATAAACGCCGCCAATTGCCCCGAATCAAACTGGGGCATAATGTGAGCAAAACAGCCACTTAGGGATCAAAGTGCATGCAATTTATTTCTTCAGTAGAGCAACTCGAAAACATCTACGGCACAAGCCCGTCACCGGCCTCTTTGGTCAAAGAAGTTGATCACATTGCCGATATTTACGCCCAATTTATACAATCATCCCCGTTTGTTGGGCTCGCAACGGTTGCAGATGAGGGCATTGATTGCTCCCCTCGAGGCGACCAACCCGGTTTTGTGCGCATCCATGACGAAAAAACGCTGATTATGCCCGACCGTCGAGGCAATAACCGCATCGACTCGTTGCGTAATATTGTGCGTGATCCACGCACATCTTTTATGTTTCTTATTCCGGGCAGTCACACTGTACTACGCGCAAATGGGCAGGCGCGTATCACAACAGACGAGACGTTATTGCATTCATTTGAAGTGGATGGAAAAGCACCTCGCTCAGCAATTGTGCTGCGGGTTGATCGCGTTTATTTTCAATGCGCCCGTGCGCTCATGCGCTCCCATATGTGGGATGTTGCCCATCACGTCGACCCAAAAACACTCCCTACCGCAGGGCAGGTTTTGGCGGCCCTTACTCAAGGAGAAGTTGGTGGGCAAAAATATGATGATGAATGGTTAGGTCGCGCCAAAAAAACCATGTGGTAGCGGGTTGGTGTGAAGTAGCACCTCGACAAGAGCGGAGAAAGTACGCGCGATTACTTCCTCTGCTTTTCAATCTTGAGCACGGGCATTTGGATTTGCTTCTCCGACCCAGCCGAGAAACAGGGCAACGGCCAGCGATAAAATCACAAGTGAGCAAGTGATGAAAAATGTTTGATAGCTCGCCACAGACAAAATCAATCCGCCAGCGATCGGGCCAACGACCTTGCCCATGTTGCGGATTGTGCCCAGCAGGCCCATCCCAAGCCCAAGATTTCTGTCTTCAAGTTCTAAACTGTAAAAAGCAATTATCGTTGGCAATGTGACGCCAAGGGTTAGCCCCATGACGATGGCAATTAGCACAAGTTCATATCCGGTCGTTGCAAAGAGCAACAAGAAGATGCATCCGCTCAAAATTGCCAATGCAAACGCCAAAACCGGGCGCAGGCCAAACCGATCCGCAAGCATACCGCCAAACGGTCGGGCAACGAGATTTCCAGCTTCTTGAAGCGAAAAGAAAATGCCAACGGTTAGCAAATCTACACCCAACTCTAAATGAGCATAAAGCGGCAAGAACGCTTTTATGGCGTAAGTTGAGATATAGACCAGCATCTCAATTGAGCCAGCAAACCACAATATTGGCGCTTTCGCTGCCTGACGTGCTGCAGCCAAAAACTCCGACATGTGATTTGTGTTAGATGCTGGCGGTGGCTTTGCTGCTTTGGGCTCTTCCAACATCAACACAGGAATAAACGCTAGCAGGCTGATTGCTCCGACGATAGAAAAGACCGCTGCCGGTTCCATAAATCCAAGCATCCATGCCGAGGCAGTAGGTGCAATCAGGTAACTTCCAGAACGAGCGAGACCAAACCAGCCTTGCCGCGTCGCCCGCTTTTCCAGCGCGAGCGAAGCAACATAGGCCAGAGTGACGGGCCCGAATATAGCCGTTGCCAGCCCATGAAACAGCCGCAATCCAAATAACTGTTCGGGGGTCTGAACAAACCAATAGAGGACGGGTGTGAACGCGAAAAAACATACCCCGATTAACATCCAAAGTTTTCGCCCCGAGCGATCAGACAGAAAACCAAATATGGGCTTTAAAAACAGGCCGCTAATTGTTGACACCGAAACAATAAGCCCAAGCAACGCAGAACCAGCCCCAAGGCTTGCTGCGAACAGCGGCAGCAGCGGTGACTTACCCATCTGGTAGGCAGTGCGAACGATAAAATCTGCGGCGGTAATCCGCCACAGATTTTGGTTTACGTTGGACATCTGGCTCATATGGAAATTGCTGGCACCCCAGATTTACCAATTTCAGTATTTAACGCAGCGATAGGCCCATCAATTATTGTTTGCAATTCAGCCAGTTGAGCCGCCACTTTGGCGCGTACGTCTTCGCTTACTTCAACAACCTGCAGAGTAGGTGCCGTATCCGCAATTGAAAGAGCCCAAGCAAGCTCTCCAAGCGTATCGTCCAACCCGGCGGGGTGACGCAACACATCGCGTGGGGTTTCTTTAAACCGGTTGACCAGCGCGCCTTCAATTCCGGTCAGCTGTTCTCCAATCTTGGCAGCCTCTTCGACCAACCCCTTATGGCCTTTGCCCATTTTGCGCTCAAGCCCATCCAATTGTTGACGCAAATAACGTAAACTGTTGACCCCTTCGCGCAATCGGCTCTGACAGTCATGCAGCATGTTCAACTCATTGAACTGTTGGTCCAGCTCGTCTTGCGTAACCTCAACACGCGGGTCTTTCACAACAGCAAATTGCTGCTCAATTTTTGCGCCTTCTGCATCCAATTCAACAAGATAAGTGCCCGTACTCACCCGTGGACCACGCCCGTCCCCGGACTTAGCCAGAGGTTCATAGGGCTTGTTGATCAAGCTTTGATCGAATGGCGTGGGTGCCGACAAATGAAGGTCCCAGATAAATCGATTTAACCCCGCATGTTTCGTAATTTTGCGGTTTGGCTTTTCATCTTCGTCGCTAGAGAATGTGGCAATCACCTCGCCGTCTTCGCTTTTAAAAATGAGTTCGACAAGCCCTTCAGGTTTCTCATCAAACCAATAGTAAATGATCGCACCATTTGGCGGGTTTTCGCCTACATCATAATGCACATTCTTGGTTGTGCCGTCGCTCTGTGGCTTATTAAACGTCGTTCCGCCAACGCCAAATGCTGGGCTGTAATTCTTTCCGTCGCCATCAAAAACACCTGTTGCCCAATGAAGCTTTTGCCGCACCGTATCACGAGGTTTGAACAACATCTCACCATGGGTGACGTCGTGTTTTTTCGCCATTTCACGCAGTGGGGTCACATCGTCCGCGATCCAGAAAGATCGCCCGTGTGTTGCCACGGCCAAATCTTCGTTTTTGATTTTGATGTCATAAACCGGCACAACAGGGAAACCACCGTCCATGCGCACCCAATCTTCGCCATCATCTAAAGAATAAAAGATGCCGGTCTCTGTGCCAACAAACAGTAAGTCCGCAGAAACGGGATCAGAACGCAACACGCGCGTTATCTCGCCTTTGGGCATGTCGCCATTGATCGATTTCCAACTCTTTCCGCTATCATTGGAGAGATAGAGATAAGGAGAATAGTCATCGAGCTTGAAACGCGTAGCCGCGACATAAATTTTGTCTGGGTTTTGAGCACAAACCTCAATGGAGCCGATGTAAGCCAATTCTGGCAGATCAGGTGGCGTTACATTTTGCCAATTCGCACCAGCGTCGCGGCTAACATGGATCAAACCATCGTCGGTTCCCGCCCATAATTCGCCTTGGCGATGCACTGATTCAACAAAAGTTGAAAGAGACGCATAGGTTTCTGCCCCTGCACTGTCGCCCGTAAGCGGCCCGCCGGAATAGCCAAGCTTTTCAGGGTCATTTAGGCTCAGGTCTGGGCTGATTACTGTCCAGCTTTTGCCCTCATCTGTCGTCTTAAACACATGATTGCCGCCTGCATAAATAACATTTGAATCATGCGGTGAGAAATGGATTGGGAACGTCCAGGCAAACCTATATTTTAGGTCGCGAGGGCGAAATCCAGTATTTTCTTCGGGCCAGACATTGATCAACTGGCTTTGCTTTGTACGTTGATCATATCGTTGCAACGCCCCGCTACCGCCCGGAGATGAGCCTACCGCGCCGACATATACGATGTTCGCATCGTCGGGGTGTACGGCGATAAAACCACTTTCACCGGTGCCGGGATAGGTGCAATCACCCAGGGTGATGGCTCCCCATTCGGTCGCCGACGGCACCGAAATGGAGGTATTGTCTTGTTGGGTGGCGTACAGGCGATATGGATATTGGTTGTCGATGTCCATCCGATAGAATTGAGCCGTTGGCTGATTGTAAATCGACGTCCAGGTTTTGCCGCCGTTAAACGAAACGTTTCCACCGCCATCATTGCCTTGAACCATGCGCTGATTATTTACCGGATCGATCCACAGGTCATGATTATCGCCATGTGGGGTTGTGATTTCATCAAAATTTCGTCCCCCGTCCGTGGATTTCCACATTTGGTAATTGGTCACATAAACCGTGTCCGGATTGGTGGTGTCGGCAAACACGTGCATATAGTACCAAGGCCGATGCAATAGGTCGCGGTTTGGGCTAACGCGTTCCCAACTATCGCCAAAATTGTCTGATCGATAAAGCGCACCTTCAATGCCTTTAGCCTCAACAAGTGCCCAAACTCGACCTGACTGAGCAGGTGAAATGGCGACGCCCATTTTACCCAACATGCCTTTGGCAAATCCGGGCCGATCGGTGATATTTTCCCATGTGTCGCCACCATCTTTTGAACGATAAATTTTACTTCCCGGCCCACCACTGGACAAGGTCCAAAAATGTCGGTGCGCCTCCCAAGTTGTTGCCATTAAATGGCGTGGATTGTTGGGGTCCATGGCAAGGTCGATCGCCCCTGCCCCATCACTTTCGTGTAGAACCAGTTCCCAGTTCTCACCACCATCGAAAGAGCGATAAATACCGCGTTCTTTGTTTTTGCCAAACGCATGGCCAAAAGCAGCAACATAAACGATATCTGGGTCGTCAGGATGAATACGAATCTCTGCAATATGGCGTGTCTCTTCAAGACTCAAATGTGTCCAACTTTCGCCGCCGTCTGTGGATTTATAAACGCCATCGCCGTAGGAAACATCGATCCGGATGGTGGTTTCCCCCATGCCGGCATAAATCACATTGGGGTCACTTTCAGACACGGCCAAAGCGCCAACTGTTGCGCTGTTAAAATAGCCGTCAGAAACGTTTTCCCAAAGGGTGCCGCCGTCTTCAGTTTTCCAAACACCCCCCGCACAGGCGCCAAAATAGAAGGTCATTGGATCAATTGGATCACCAGCAACGGCCACAACGCGTCCGCCGCGTGGCGGGCCAATGCATCGCCAATTCAATCCCGAGCTCACCAAATCCGCTTTTTCGGGTGAATGCGCATCGTCCCTGTTCACCATTTCTGACTTCGTCGCCATCTATCAATTCCTCCTGAACAACTATCCAAACCCGCAGACTAGTAACAACGAGTACACTCACTCGTTTTTTAAATATAAACATAGGTTTACCAAAACATAGAACATGTCTTGATGCATTTCTTTACTGCACTCAGCACACAAGTAAATGGTTCAACCAATCAATGAATGCACCTTTAGCTAAAGTTGGCAAGGACCAATAATATAGATTGTAAGACATTTTTGTTCTTGAATTTTTCGACGCGATGGATACTGTTTTCGAAAAAAATAAGAATTCCGAGGGGGAAGGGCTATTAAGCCAGTATTGGACGTTACGGACCTAAAGACCGTATTCCACACTCAAGATGGTGTTGTGCATGCTGTTAACGGCATCAGCTTTCATCTTGAAGAGGGTGAATTACTAAGTGTTGTAGGTGAAAGTGGGTCAGGCAAAAGTGTAACGATGATGTCGTTGCTCAAGTTGCTACCAATTCCACCAGCAGAGATCGCATCGGGCGTAGTCATGTTTGACGGCCAAGACCTTTTGCAGATGGAACCCGAAGAGCTACGTAAAATTCGTGGCGGCAAGATCGGTTTCATCTTCCAAGATCCCATGACATCGCTTAATCCCGTTTTCAACGTCGGCTTCCAAATTATGGAGCCGCTGATTGAACATCTGGAAATGGATAAAAAGCAGGCGCGCGAACGTGCAATCGAATTATTGGAGCTTGTGGGCATTCCCGGCGCCGCTGGCCGACTAGATGATTTTCCACACCAGTTTTCTGGCGGTATGCGCCAAAGGGTAATGATCGCCATCGCTTTGGCATGTGACCCGCAAATCCTAATTGCAGATGAACCCACAACAGCTCTAGACGTAACGATCCAAGCTCAAATTATTGAGCTGGTGAAAGAGCTACGTAAAAAGCTTGGCATGGCGATCGTTTGGATTACCCACGATTTGGGTGTTGCTGCAGGGATTTCGGACCGCATTGTTGTGATGTATGGCGGCTTCGTTGTTGAGCACGCCAAAGTTGGCGATCTTTATAAACGTCCGTTGCATCCTTACACGCGAGCGTTGCTTGATACATTGCCAGCAGAAGGCAGCGGCGAAACCCGCCTTCGTAGCATTAAAGGCTCACCTCCAAACATCGGCGCGGCACCAAAATCGTGTCCATTTGCGCCACGCTGCGAGCATGCATTTGAGCGCTGCCACAATGAAAACCCACTGCTGGAGCGCATTGAAGGCGTACATGATGTTGCCTGCTGGTGGGATGTTGAAAAGGAGAAGCCTCGTCATGACAGCTAATATGACTGCGAATGGCGAGACACTCGTCAAGGCTCAAAACCTTAAGGTCCACTTTCCAATTCACTCTGGCATTTTGCGCCGACAAGTTGGCTCAGTTAAGGCAGTCGATGGGCTCAATTTTGAAATTAAGCGCGGTGAAACGCTTGGCCTAGTTGGCGAAAGCGGATGCGGGAAGTCCACAGCTGGGCGCGCCATGTTGCGCCTTTATGAGCTGACTGAAGGGCAAATTGATTTTGAGGGCGTCGATATTTCCAGCCTTAACCCGTCGGAAATGCTAAAGATGCGTCCGCGCATGCAAATGATTTTTCAGGATCCGCAAGCATGTTTGAACCCACGTATGACGGTTGGGGACATTATTGCTGAACCGCTGGATGAACACACGAAACTGTCGTCCAAAGAAAAACGGGAAAAGGTGAAAAGCCTTTTGGAATCTGTGGGCATGAATCCCAATTTTGTAAACCGTTACCCGCACGAGTTTTCTGGCGGCCAGCGCCAGCGTATTGGTATTGCGCGAGCTTTGGCGTTAGAGCCTGACTTTATTGTTTGTGATGAGCCAATCGCGGCGCTTGACGTTTCGATCCAAGCCCAAGTTGTAAACTTGTTGCAAGACATTCAAGATCGTATGGGGCTGACCTATTTGTTCATCTCACACGATCTGAGCATGGTGCGCCATATCGCTGACCGAGTGGCGGTGATGTATTTGGGCAAGATTGTAGAAATCGCACCTAAAGAAGAACTCTACAAGAACCCACGTCATCCTTATACGAAGGCGCTATTGTCCGCCGTGCCGGTGCCCGATCCTGAGATCGAAAAAACCCGCGAACATATCGTTTTGCAAGGTGATGTGCCAAGCCCGGCAAACCCACCAAAAGGGTGTCGTTTTTGCACGCGTTGCCCGGTGGCGATTGAAAAGTGTTTTGACGAAGAGCCTGAATGGCTGCATCTTGACAATGGGGCCAACGTGGCTTGCCACTTGGTCGAAAAATAATTTCGGAATTCGGTGCATTCTTTACTTACGAGTATGCATCGGGAAGCCAGACAAACTGGCTCAAATGTAACAATAACAAGATTTTAGTAAGTAAATAGGAGGAACTAAATGCGTAAACTTAAAACCCTCGTTCTCGCGACTGCTGCAGCATCATGCTTTGCTGGCTCAGCCGCTTTTGCAGAACGTGGTTCAGCTGGAAACGTAAACATTGCTTATTGGCAAGCTGTTTCCATTTTGAACCCATTCTTGTCTGGTGGTACTAAAGACGTTGAAGCTTCGTCTTTGATCCTTGATCCGTTGGCAAACTATCGCCCAGACGGTTCTATGGAGCCTGCTTTGGCTATGGAAATTCCAACAATTGAAAATGGCGGCGTTGCAGCTGACCTTCGTTCAATCACTTGGAAATTGAAAACCGGCATCGTTTGGTCTGATGGCTCAGCGTTCACAGCGAGCGATGTTGTATTCTCAGCAAACTATTGCATGGACCCTGAAGGCGGCTGTAACGCGGCTTCGAACTTTGCCGATGTTGAAAGCGTGGAAGCTCTTGATGATCACACTGTGAAAATCAACTTCTCCGTTGCAAAACCATTCCCATATGGTCCTTTTGTTGGTGCTACTGCTCCAGTGATCCAAGAAGCTCAGTTTAAAGATTGCATGGGCGCGAAAGCTCCAGAATGTACTGAAGCAAACTTTGGCCCAATTGGTACTGGCCCATTTGTTGTGGATGAGTTCCGCGCAAATGACGTGGTGACATTTAAAGCTAACGAAAACTACCGCGATCCTAACCAGCCAGCATTTGCTACTGCAGTGCTAAAAGGTGGTGGCGATAGTGCTGCAACGACCCGTTCAGTTCTTGAAACTGGCGAGTTCGATTATGCTTGGAACGTACAGGTTGAGCCTGAAGTTCTTGACCAAATGCAAGCTGCCGGCAAAGGCAAAATCATTGCTGCGTTCGGCACATCTGTTGAGCGTTTGATGGTTCAATTGACTGACGTTCGTCCAGAACTTGGCGACAAGCGCGGTACTGTTGAAGGTGGACCTCACCCATTCAATGGCGACATCAATGTGCGTAAAGCTTTGTCTTTGGCAATTGATCGCGATATCTTGGTTGAAGTTGGCTACGGTCCAAACGGCCAAGTAACTTGTAACGTGCTTCCTGCGCCTGCAATTTATGCTTCTACAGCAAACGACGCTTGTAAGACACAAGACGTTGATGCAGCCAACAAGCTTCTTGATGATGCTGGTTGGGTAATGGGCGACGATGGCGTTCGTGCAAAAGACGGCATTCGTTTGTCAATTCTTTTCCAAACATCAACCAACTCAGTTCGTCAGGGCACACAAGCTTTGATCAAACAGATGTGGCAAGCTATTGGTGTTGAAACTGAATTGCGCAACATCGACGCTGGCGTGTTCTTTGGTGGTGACCAATCATCTCCAGATACATTCCAGAAGTTCTTTGCTGACATCGAAATGTACACCAACAACTTCGACGGCACAGATCCAGAAGCCTATATGGGCAACTGGGTATGTTCAGAAATCCCATCACCTTCTAACCAGTGGATCGGCAACAATATGCCGCGCTTCTGTTCCGAAGAGTACGACGCTCTAAGCGCCGAAATGGGTAAGACAGCTTCTATTGAGAAGCGTGCTGCAATGGCGAAAAAGATGAATGATGCGCTAATGCAAGAATATGTGATTATTCCACTTATTCACCGCGGTCGTGTATCAGCTGCGTCAAACGCTCTTGGCAATGTAGTTCTTAATCCTTGGGATTCAGAGCTAGCGTTTGCTGAAGAGTGGACACGTAACTAATCATCCATATCGTATCGCCCGCGACCTATCTACGGTTGCGGGCGGTGCCCCAAGGTCGCGATTTGGCTTTTAACAAAGGCAGTTAGCGACTTAATGATAAGAGTTTTTCCGGGGACATTTCATGCTGAATTACACGCTTAGGCGGCTGCTTTTTGCAATCCCGACATTGTTGGTGATCAGTTTCATCATCTTTCTCATTTTGGATTTAGCGCCAGGCGATCCTACAGGTAGTTTGCCCCTGACTATTCCCGCCGAAGTGCGTGCGAAAATCAGAGAAGCATTGGGCGTTGGCGAACCCATTCACATCGCCTATTTCAAATGGCTACGCGGCTTCTTTATTTATGAGCCTTTGCACTGGCTTGATCAAATTGGCATTTCCATTGGCGATCCGTCCAACAGACCACGGGTGATCTCATTTGCGACACGCGGCCCTGTGTTCGATCTTCTTGCACAACGCATCCCACAAACCCTTTGGGTTGTTGGGCTTTCATATGTCGTTGGCATTCTGATCGCTTTACCGATTGGCGTGATCTCAGCCTACAAACAATATTCATGGTTCGATCAGTTCGGCACATTCATCTCGATGGTGGGATTTTCCGTACCGACATTTTTCACCGGCCTTTTGATGATCGTGGTTTTCTCGGTTCAGCTTGGATGGTTCCCGTCGGTTTATGATACGACGCTGGAAGTGAACAGCCTTGAGACGTTCTGGATACAGGTCAAACAAATGGTTATGCCTGTCACGGTGTTGGCCCTGTTTAATGCGGCGCAAATCTCGCGGTTCATGCGCGCGTCTATGTTGGACAATTTAAGCCAAGACTATGTGCGCACAGCGCGTGCGAAGGGCCTGAAAGAAAAGACAGTTGTGTTGACCCACGTTCTTCGTAACTCGCTGATCCCAGTGGTCACCGTGATTGCCTTGGGTATTCCGACCATTTTTGGCGGTGCGATTATCACGGAGCAAATTTTCCGGGTAAATGGACTGGGCCAATTGCTGATTATTGGTATTCAGGGAAGTGATTTCCCACTCGTTCAAACGCTAACATTCATGTTCGCCATTTTGATTGTGTTGTTCAATCTGATCGCAGACGTAGTTTATGGCATTCTTGACCCAAGGATCCGTTATGACTGATCAAACAGTTTCCGAACAGATGGCTAAACCGCAGCGTTCTTTATGGAGCGATGTGCTACGCCAATTCCTTCAACACAAAGGTGGTGTTGCAGGGTCGATCATTTTTCTATTCATTGTCGGCGCCGTATTGTTGGGTCCATTCATCCATACAATTGACCCGCAATTTTTGGATATCCGAAACAAGAATCTAGGCCCTACATGGGTACACCCAATGGGTACTGACAATCTTGGTCGGGACATGTTGGCACAGGTGCTTAGTGGTGGACGCGTGTCCTTGGCTGTTGGCATTGCCGCCATGGCTTTGTCACTTTTGGTTGGTACATTGATCGGCATTATTGCCGGGTTCTTCAATCGACTAGATGGACCGCTTATGCGGACCACCGATTTGTTTTTGGCTCTGCCAATTTTGCCGCTTCTACTCGTCATCATCATGCTGTTTCGGGATAGTTTGCGATCGGTTTTTGGCCCGGAAATGGGCATCTTCTTCCTGATCGTTTTCGTGATCGGCATCACCAGTTGGATGAACACCGCACGGATTGTGCGCGGCGAGGTGTTGGCCATTAAGGAGCGCGAGTTTGTTTTGGCGGCCCGCTCCATCGGCACCGGTTCTCTTAAAACCGTTGCCCGTCACATTTTCCCAAACGTTCTGAGCCCGGTTATGGTTTCAGCGACATTGGGGATTGCCAACGCGATTATCACGGAAAGCGCCTTGAGCTTTTTGGGACTTGGTTTCCCGTCGGATTTCCCAACTTGGGGACGTCTATTGTTTGATGGCGCGAACTTCATGACCTTGAACCCAGCGCGGGTGATTTGGCCCGGACTTGCCATTTCACTGACAGTTCTAAGCGTCAACTATATTGGCGACGGGGTACGCGACGCATTGGACCCCCGTATTCGCGGGCGCTAATCGGCGCACCTCACCTAAATTTTGAGGGCGGCCCATTGGGTCGCCCTTTTGTTTTCACGAAAAGATGGACAATTCAATGAGCCGAAATGAAGCGATAAACAATGTCAAAGCTTTTGCCTCAAATGGTCGGTTTATTGAGGAACTGTCCAAACGCGTCGCCGTGCCCACACAAAGTGCAGTGCCCGAAAGTCACAAAGATTTATGGGTCTATCTTGAAGGCATTTTGACGCCCGACTTTGAGAAATTGGGATGTGACGTTTCGGTTCATCAAAACCCTGTTGCCGATGGCGGACCCTTTTTGGTGGCGCGGCGCATTGAAGATGAACGCCTGCCCACCATCTTTTGCTACGGTCACGGGGACGTGGTGCAAGGTATGGAGGGCGAGTGGCAAAATGATCTTGACCCATGGGCGACAACAATTATCGACGACCGCATTTATGGGCGTGGCACGGCGGACAATAAGGGTCAGCATACGATCAATATGCTGGCACTTGACGCCGTGTTGAAAGCAAGGGGTAGGCTAGGGTTCAACTTGATTTTCCTCGTGGAAATGTCAGAAGAAATTGGCTCACCCGGATTGCGCGAATTTTGTGCCGCAAACAAAGACCTGCTCAAAGCCGATGTGCTGATTGCCTCAGACGGACCGCGTGTCGCGCCGAACACGCCTACCATTATGTTGGGCGTGCGTGGCGCAATGGAATTTTCCCTAATTGCCGATTTGCGGCAGGAAGATCACCATTCGGGCAATTGGGGCGGCATCATTGCTGACCCGACCGTGGTGCTGGCCCATGCCCTTACCACCATCATGGATCGGGACGGTAAAATTCTAATCGACGCTTGGCTGCCCAAAGATTTGCCGGACTATGTTCGCCCAGCGCTTAAAGACTGTCCGTTTGATCCCGGCGAAAGTGCCGACAAACCTGATGAACATTGGGGGGAGCCGGGCTTAACAATTGTGGAAAGGCTTTGCGCATGGAACAGCTTTGATGTGTTGGCGATGGATGTTGGAGACGCCAAGAACCCAGTGAATGCTATTCCCAAACGCGCCGCCATGCATTGCGCGTTGCGGTTTATTGTTGGCACCAACACAGACGAAGTTGTCCCTGCCCTGCGCAAACATTTGGACAAGCACGGCTTTACGATGATCGACATCACCCAGCCCGACCACAACCCCGCCTATCAAGCGTCCAGACATGACCCCAACTTGCCGTGGGTGAAATGGGCGGCAAACTCTGTCGAACAAACCTTAGGGCAAAGTCCACAGGTTTTGCCAAATGGCGCAGGCTCCTTGCCCAACGACATATTCTGCGACCTATTGGGCATGCCCACAATTTGGGTGCCCCATTCGTACAATTCATGCGGCCAACACGCACCGGACGAACATCTGCTGGCTCCCTTGGTTGAAGAAGGCTTGAAGATGATGACAGGCATATTTTGGGATGCTGGTGAACTAGGACAAGATTTTGAGCAAGGTTTGGAACAGAAAGCGAAACAGAAGCCATGAAAATGAAAATCACAATGCTTTCCATATTGCTCGTTTCTCTGAATGTTATGCCAACATCTGGATATGCGACGTCTTCCATAGGATGCGAAGGCATTAACTCAGATGCCGCCGTTAGCATTCTGTTCGGCGCGGGGCCAATGCTCAATGCGATTGAAGTAGAGGCATCATTGGGTGACCGCGCAATTTCAACCAGAGAACTCGATGGAGCTGAGAAGGCATATATTTTGCAGTTTTCAGCCGATCAGAGGCAACTCAGCCTCGAACTGATGGATGATCAAGCCGATCAGCACTTAGCTTCCGTCCGCCTCCTAAGACATTTGGATGACGAAACCGATTATCTCCAGATCGGAATTCTGAGTTTTAACGGTTCCGCTCCAGTGGCCATCACGTGTTTCGGACCCTAATAGCGCCTTTAAGCGGTCGCTTGTGATTTTGTTCGTAAATCGGAATAACTATCCAAAACCGCCCCCAATTGCTTGACTCTGCTGCCGTTCTCCAGCATAAACCAATTCAAATTTACGCGTGCTGGGATCAGTGCGCGTGATTTTGTTTGTAAAATGCGCAGCTTAAGGCAGATTTCCCGTTACACGGAATCACAAGTTCGAACATTGGTTCGGCGCCGCACAGCGCGACACAACAGAGCAATAATGCTCAAAGGAAATGATATGTTTGCTGTAATCAAAACAGGCGGCAAGCAGTACAAAGTTGCTGCTGATGATGTCCTGGAAATTGAAAAACTTGAAGCTGTTGCTGGCGACGCTATCATATTTGAAGAAGTATTGATGGTTGGCGCTGATGGCGATGTAACAATTGGCGCTCCACTTGTGGATGGCGCAACTGTTGCAGCTGAGTTGGTTGAACAAAAACGTGCGAAGAAAATCGTCGTCTTCAAAAAGAAGCGTCGTCAAAACTATCGCCGTAAAGCGGGTCACCGCCAAAACTTGTCAGTTGTGCGTATCACTGACATTTTGACCGGTGGCGCGAAGCCAAAAGCAAAAGCGGCTAAAAAACCAGCGGCTAAAGCTGAGGCAAAGTCTGAAGCACCTGCTGCTAAAGCAGATGCAAAAGACGATTTGAAATTGATTTCTGGTGTTGGACCAGCTTTGGAAAAGAAATTGCACGCATTGGGCGTGACTTCTTTGGCTCAGGTTGCTGCCTTTACCCCAGAAGAAATTGAACGCGTTGATGCAGAGCTAAACTTTAAAGGCCGCATCGAACGTGAAGACTGGATTGGCCAAGCAAAAACGCTTTTGGCTGGCGAATAAGAGTAGGAGACTGACAAATGGCACATAAGAAAGCAGGCGGTTCGTCCCGCAACGGTCGTGATTCAGCTGGTCGTCGTCTCGGCGTGAAGAAGTTTGGTGGCGAAAACGTCGTTCCAGGCAACATTCTCGTGCGTCAGCGCGGCACAAAGTGGCACCCAGGTGACAATGTAGGTCTTGGCAAAGATCATACAATTTATTCGCTCGTCGAAGGCAAAGTGACGTTTTCAACCCGTCGCAACAACAAAACCTTTGTATCAGTGATGCCACAAGAGGCAGCAGAATAACGGCGGATGATTAAAATCTTACCCGCCGGTTTCTCAAAGAACCCCGGCGGATAAGACATTCGCAAAAGCTTCAAAAAAGTTTTTAGAAGGGGAACTGGGAAACCGGCTCCCCTTTTTACTTTTGGAGCAACCAAATGACTTTCAACACGATTTACAGGGCTTTGCCCTTAAGGTTCAAAACCGACACACTGGAACTGCGGCCAATTGAACTCGCCGATTTGGCGGACCTTGTTCAATTGGCCAACAATAAAAAACTTGCCGACGTGCTAGCACGTCTACCGCATCCATACACAATGGATGACGGCGTAGAATTCATCAATGAATTTGCCAATGGTTTAACGGAACGCGTGTGGGTCATCTGCACCCCAAATGGTCCGATGATGGGCGTTTGTGGCATACACTTGCGCGATGGACAAGCAGAGTTGGGCTATTGGCTTGGCGTTGAATTTTGGGGTCGCGGCATTGGTTCCAATGCCATCGGCGTTTTGATGGAAGAGTTGGACATTGCCGCGCCCGAAGATGAACTTTATGCGCGGTGCCTTAAGTCCAATTTGGCTTCGAAAGCTATATTGGAAAAAGTCGGTTTTGAAATTTCAGGTAGCGGTTTGAGCGACATCAAGCCGGGCGAGGAAATTTGGACACTTACGCGCCCTGCCCGTGATGCTGTTTTTGAGCAAGAGGCGGCGGAATAATGGTTGAGATTAAGACTGAACGATTGGTGCTGCATCCTTTGGCGATGGAGCATGCGGCAGATATCGCAGCAGCGCTGAGCAACTTTGAAGTGACCAAGAATCTGTCTGTGGTTCCGTTTCCATACAGTGAGGCCGATGCACGCGAGTGGATTAGCCTGCACCCCAAATTCCCAGCTTCTGATGATCAAAAGTTTTCGATCGTGAACGAAGACAACGCTTTTTGCGGTGTACTTGGGCTGGATATTGGCGAGACTGGACCCGAGCTCGGCTATTGGCTCGACCAAAAATATTGGGGCAAAGGCTATATGAGCGAAGCCGCGAGCGCGGCGCTTACCTGGCTGTTTGCTAACTCAGAAGTGAAAACCGTCACCTCCGGCGCCTATACGTTCAATCCGGCATCCTTGGCGGTGCAGTACAAACTTGGTTTCAAGGATGTTCGGACCGAACCTCGGATGTGCCTGGCACAGGGACAAGAATTCCCTCTCGTTGTAACGTCGCTTGATCGGCAAGACTTTAAACCATTGTAAAAGAACAATTCTATGTTTGAAATCAGAACCGAGCGACTTTTGTTGCGCCCCGCAAGGTTGGAAGATGCGAACCGCATGCAGTGCATTTTAGCTGACTTTGAAGTCGCCAAAAACTTAGCGCGCGTGCCCCATCCTTATCCCGCGAACGCTGCCATTGAATGGATAGAGCGCGTAATGGATAATGTTGAACCATTTGACGCCAAATTTTCAATCATCGATCAAGATGGGCACTATTGCGGCTCAACTGGTTTTTCGCGCAGCGGCGAAGTTCCGCAGCTTGGATATTACCTTGATCCCCTTCATTGGGGCAAAGGGTATATGAGCGAAGCGTGCAAAGCCGTTGTCGGTTGGATTTTTGATACCGCGAACCCTGATTACATCAAATCGGGCGTTTATCCGACCAATCTTGCGTCTTTGGCGATACAAAAGAAACTTGGATTCGTCGAAATTGGCCGTAGTACGGTACATTGCCTTGCACAAAACGCAGATTTGCAGCATATCGATACGCAACTAACAAAGGATGCGTTTGTCGCCGCGACGCAATAGTGCGTTTGCGACCACGTTTGAAGTGACATGAAATTTCTCGATCAGGCTAGAGTTTATATTCAATCCGGCGCGGGTGGCGCGGGTGCTGTTTCCTTTCGGCGCGAAAAATATATCGAATTCGGCGGCCCTGATGGCGGCAATGGTGGACGTGGCGGCAACATCATCGTCAAATGCGTTGATGGGCTAAACACGCTTATCGACTATCGCTACCAGCAACATTTTAAAGCGCCTGTTGGCACGCACGGCATGGGCAGGCAGCGCACCGGTGCTGATGGTGCAGACGTCATTCTGAAAGTCCCTGTTGGCACGCAAATTTTTGAGGAAGACAACGCAACCCTCATTGCAGATATGACCGAAGTTGGCCAGAAAGTTGTGTTACTTGAAGGTGGCAACGGTGGTTTTGGCAACATGCACTTTAAGACCGCAACCAACCAAGCGCCACGGCATGCCAATCCGGGCATCGAGGCGGAAGATAAGTGGATTTGGCTGCGGTTAAAACTTATCGCTGATAGCGGGCTTGTTGGTTTACCAAACGCGGGTAAATCAACGTTCCTATCTGCTGTTTCAGCCGCCAAACCAAAAATTGCGGATTACCCGTTCACCACCCTTCACCCGAATTTGGGTGTGGTAAAAATCGGCGAACGCGATTTTGTGCTGGCCGATATTCCGGGCCTGATTGAAGGCGCCCACGAAGGCGCAGGCATTGGCGACCGGTTCTTGGGCCATATTGAGCGTACACGCTCCATCGTCCATTTAATCGATGGCACTCAAGAAGATGTGGTTGGCGCATACAAAACCATTCGGGGCGAATTGGCCGCCTACGGGCATGGTTTGGACGAGAAACTTGAAATTCTTGCCCTCAATAAAATCGACGCTTTGACCGACGAAGAGCGAGAAGAAAAACTGGAAGCCCTGCGCGAAGCATCAGGTGGTGAAGTTTTGGCGATTTCTGCGGTGAGCAAGAAAAACACAGACCAAATTTTATATAAAATTATCGCTTCAATGGATGGGGCTAAGCAGCAAGCGGAAAAAGAAGCTAACGCTGATCTAGATCAAAATTGGACGCCTTAGAACAAGATGTCTGCACCTGCGTCCCTCACCGCTTCGAGCTTTAAGCGCCTGACGATAAAAATCGGCTCGGCATTGCTGGTGGATGCAGATACGGGTCAGCTACGCCAGAAATGGCTGGAAAGTCTTTGCGCTGATATTGCGGAATTGAAGACCGCCGGAATTGAGGTATTGATCGTATCCTCCGGCGCAATATCATTGGGCCGTCGTCTATTGGACCTAACGGGCGAAACTTTATCGCTGGACCAAAGCCAAGCTGCAGCTTCTGTGGGCCAAATTGCGCTATCGCAAGCATATCGCGATGCGCTTAATGCACATGGTGTGGTGACAGGGCAAATTTTGGTGACCCCAAACATTACTGAACAACGCCGCCATTTTTTGAATGCCCGCACCACCATCAACACGTTGTTGGGTTTGGGTGCCGTGCCCATCATCAACGAGAATGATAGCGTCGCCACCAGCGAAATTCGCTATGGCGATAATGATCGTTTGAGCGCGCGGGTCGCGACGATGATTGAAGCGGATGGGCTAATCTTGTTTTCAGATATCGATGGGCTTTACACAGCACCACCACATCTTGACCCCACAGCCGAACACCTTTCAGTGATCGAAAAAATTACCCCGGAAATTGAAGCAATGGCAGGCGGTGCAGCAAGTCATTTATCGCGCGGCGGCATGGTCACCAAAATTGAAGCCGCAAAAATGGCGGTGAACGCGGGAACAGCAATGGTGATCTGTAAGGGGGATGATTTACATCCGCTAAAGTCTCTATTCGCTGGCGGCAAGCACAGCTTTTTCGTCGCCAGCAAAACGCCACGCGCGGCACGTAAGAACTGGATTATGGCGTCAATTCCCACTGGTCGGGTTGATATCGATGCTGGTGCGCTAACAGCACTGCAAACAGGTAAAAGCCTGTTGCCGATTGGCGTGACGAAAATCGATGGGCAGTTTCAGCGCGGTGATGCGATTGCAATTTTTGATCAAACGAACATTGAGGTCGCACGAGGGCTTGCCAACTTTGATGCAGCTGACGCACAAAGCATTGTTGGACGACGCTCGCACGAGATTGTCGAAATATTAGGCCCCGTGAACAGAACCGAGCTGGTCCATCGCGACAATTTAGTGCTGACAAGCGAAGATGTGAAAGAGCCTGCAATATGAGTGAAGTGACCTCGCCAAGCAGCGACAACATCGCCCAAATAATGGCTGAGATTGGCAGCCGCGCAAAACAAGCCGCCCGCCAACTCGCCACCGCATCAACGTCGCAAAAGAACTTAGCGCTCACAGCAGCTGCTGATGCCCTTTTAACCATGCAAGATCAAATCCTTGAGGCCAACCAACAAGACGTTAAAGCTGGTCAGACTAAGGGCATGACAGCGTCCTTTATCGATCGGCTTACACTGGATGTAGATCGGATTGCCGCCATTGCTGATGGGCTGCGCGCTATCGCAGAATTGGCAGATCCCGTTGGTACCACAATTGCCAGCATCGAGCGGCCCAACGGTTTGAAAATCGATAGGGTACGCACGCCGTTGGGTGTGATCGGGGTGATCTTTGAAAGCCGCCCTAATGTCACGGCAGACGCTGGTGCGCTTTGTTTAAAGGCGGGCAACACGGTGATTTTGCGCGGTGGGTCAGATAGTTACAACTCCTCGCGCGCCATCCATTCAGCATTGCAGGTTGGCTTAGAAAAAGCCGGGTTACCCAAAACAACCATTCAACTTGTACCAACGACAGATCGTGCTGCTGTGGGTGAAATGCTTGGTGGGTTATCGGGGAATATTGACGTGATCGTGCCCCGTGGAGGCAAAAGTCTGGTCGCACGCGTTCAACGGGAAGCGCGGGTTCCTGTGTTTTCTCATCTGGAAGGCATCTGCCATATCTATGTTGATAAAAGTGCAGATATTGAAATGACAAAACAGATCGTTTTGAACGCCAAAATGCGACGCACGGGTATTTGCGGCGCGGCTGAGACAGTGTTGATACATAGCGACATTGTTCCGGAATACGTTCCAGTACTAAGCGAAACTTTATCAGAATATAACTGCATCGTTCGCGGTGATGCCACAGTCTGTCAGCTTTTTGAAAAAGCCGAACTTGCAACCGATCAAGATTGGTCAACCGAATATCTGGATGCGATTATTTCGATCAAAGTCGTTAAAGATGTTGACGATGCGATTGCGCATATTCAGCGCTATTCTTCGGGCCATACGGAGGCCATCATCGCTCAAGATATGGAACCGGTGGATAAGTTTTTCGCCCAAATTGATTCAGCGATTGTGATGCACAATGCTTCAACCCAATTTGCTGACGGAGGTGAATTTGGCATGGGGGCTGAGATCGGCATCGCTACCGGCAAAATGCATGCACGCGGCCCTGTGGGTGTGGAACAACTGACGAGCTTTAAATATTTGGTACACGGCAACGGGCAGATCCGTCCGTGAGTACAGTGTTTTTGGATAATGCGCGAAAGAACCATTTGCCCAGCTCCGCGCCGGGCATGCGGATTGGTTTGTTTGGCGGGAGTTTCAACCCACCCCATCAAGGTCATCGCATGGTATCGCGCCAAGCGCTGAAACGGCTGGGATTGGATGCGATTTGGTGGCTGGTTACCCCCGGCAATCCGCTGAAAAACAATGCTGAGCTTAAACCGCTTAGCGAACGGATCGATGCAGCGCGAGCACTTGTTGATCATCCGGGCGTACGCATAACGGGCTTTGAAGCTGAACACGGATTTCGCTACACTTTTGATACGCTTGAGTTTTTGAAAACGAGCTTGCCCGACCGGAAGTTCGTCTGGATTATGGGCGCGGACAATCTAGTTGGATTTCACCAATGGGAACGTTGGCAAGACATTGCTCGAATGATGCCGATGGCGATTTATGTACGCCCCGGCGATGCCCGACAAGCACCATTTTCACAAGCAGCAACCGCCCTAAGCAAACATCGGGTGGATGAAAGTGATGCGCATGGTCTTGCGAATATGCCCGCGCCAGCGTGGGTCTACTTGCATGGAATCATGAGCAATTTGTCCTCAACCCAATTGCGCGAAAGCCAAAAAACATAGTGCAAACTTGCCCACTTGAAAAACGAGGGCAAAAGGCGCATAATGGTGATAACAAGCGTCCATTGAGGCGCTATTTTTATTTAGAAGGACTTGACGAACCAATATGGTTTTAAAACTGTCAGAGATGGTTGTGTAAGCATGACGCCAACAACCACGCCAGAGGGCAACAAAGCCCCACCAGCAAACCCTAAAATCAACCTCATCGAACTCGTTTCAACTGTTTTGGAAGACGCCAAAGCGGAAGATACTGTGTTGATTGATATCCGCGAAAAATCAAGCCTAGCTGATTATATGGTCGTCACCACAGGTCGCTCAAACCGGCATGTGGGCGCGATTGCCGATCAGTTGCAACGTGCGATGCGCGAAGCTGGACTTGGCCGTCCTAAATCTGAGGGCCTACAGCAGTGCGATTGGGTTTTGGTTGATGGCGGTGACGTCATCATTCATGTATTCCGCCCAGAAGTGCGCGAGTTCTACAATATTGAAAAAATGTGGTCCGCTGATTTTCCGAGTGAAAACACGCACTAATGCGTGTTTCTATCGCTGCCATCGGGCGGCTAAAATCTGGCCCCGAACAAGATTTGGTGGCGCGTTATCTTGAACGCGCCCGTGGGGCCGGTAAACCACTAGGCCTTACCGGGTTCGACGTCTCAGAGTTTGGCGAAGCACGCGGCGATAATACCGCTCAACGCAAATCTCAAGAAGCTGATCAGTTGTTGGGTGCCTGCCCAGAAGGCGCGCAAATCATCGCTCTTGATGAGCGTGGTCGCACGATGACCAGCCCAGATTTTTCGAAAAAAATTGGTCAGATTCGCGACGATGGTGCCCGGCATACATGCTTTATTATTGGCGGACCTGATGGTTTGGATGCGTCTGTGCGCAAAAAAGCGCACCTTACGCTGAGCTTTTCTCCCCTGACATGGCCACACCAAATCGTGCGCGCTTTGTTGTGTGAACAATTGTATCGATCCATCACGATTATGAGCGGACATCCCTATCATCGTGAATAGCGATCAATTGATCGAACAAAATCCCCAAATCTTATGATGATTTGCTAGATTGAAAACACTGATTCGGTCCCCTTTGCGCTTTGAGGTTATGTGAGTTTGTCTCGTGCTCCATTTTCCAGCTTGATATTACGGTGCGCCACAATTTGTGGCCTTGTATTTGCATCCGGCTACGCAATGCCTGCGTTGGCGCAATTTGTTGATCCACAAACCGAGGAAGATGCCCGTTCTGAACTTGAACGCGTCGAACAAACCATTGAAATTAGCACCCAGCGTGTAGACGAGCTGCGCCAAGAAATCGCCAACATGGAGGGCGATCGTTCAAAACAAACCGCGGCTCTGATCGCCTCCGCCCAACGGGTTAAACTTGCTGAAATCGAAATTGGTGCGATTTCTGAGCGCATGGGAGAGCTTCGGGACGAGGAACAATCGATCCAAGAAGTATTGGACGTTGAGAACGCCGAGATCAGCACTTTGCTGACCGCGTTGCAGGTTATTGGCCGCAACCCGCCCCCTGCCTTAATCGTAAAGCCCGACAATGCAACCAACTCCGCCCGCGCCGCGCTTTTGCTGGCATCTATTTTGCCCCAATTGAGCAATAGGGCTGATGCTATAAGAGTTGAGCTGGACGCCTTGCTGGAAATTAAAGATCAAGTCGCGTCAGAAGAAGCCGAACTTTCGAAAAACTTATCTGTCTTGCGTGAAGAAAAGCTGCGCATTGCGGTGCTGCTTGAGGCCCGACGTACGGGCGTTGAACGCGCAGGCCAAGCGTTAGAGGCTGAACAGCGCGAAGCTGAACTTTTGGCCAGCCGTGCAAATTCGCTAAATCAATTGCTCCGCGTATTGGAAAAAGAAGTTCGTTCTGTGGGTGAAGCGAACGAAGCCGCCCGTCAATCGGATGAAAACCCAACGTTTAATGTTGGCGCTCAACTGGAAGCAGAAGCGATAAAACTCGCATTGGCTGATACTGATCGGGACCAACCTGCATTTCCGTTTCCGCTGGGCAAAGGGCACCTTAGCGTCCCTTCAAACGGTGTCAGCATAATTGAATTTGGCAATAATGATGGTTTTGGCGGGGTCGCCAATGGCACATTTATCGTTACCCGTGCAGAAGCCCAAGTGGTCGCACCGGCCGACGGCTGGGTCATTTATAAAGGCCCTTACCTTAATTACGGCCAAATTGTCATTTTAAACGTTGGTCAAGGATACAATATTTTGCTCGCAGGGTTGGCTGAGACATCAGTTGAACTTGGGCAATTTATTTTGATGGGGGAACCGGTGGGGATAATGGGCAAGCGCACAATATCTCAAACTATCGCGACCAGCGCTGGCAACTCGCGTCCAACCCTATATATTGAACTTCGGGAGGAAGGGACACCAATTGACCCTTCTGATTGGTGGGCAACCACAAAAACCGCAACACGTGATGGATAGAAAATGAAACTTAGTGTGCTTAGACCCCTGTGGCTGTCCCTTTTAATTGTCGTATCTGGCAGTATTTCGATATCTGCTCAAGAAGCGGACATGGCTGATAAAAAGCCCTTGAGTGAGGAAGAAGTTTATCAAGAACTGAACCTGCTTGGGGAAATATTCGATCGCATTCGGGAAGAATATGTTGATGCCCCCAATGAGCGCGAACTTGTGCGCGCCGCCATTCAGGGCATGTTGACCTCGCTTGACCCCCATTCTGGCTACCTTGATCCAGAAGATTATGAAGATGTACGTGCGGATACCCAAGGCACATTTGGTGGTTTGGGTATTGAAGTGATCATGGAAGACGATGTGATCAAAGTGGTTTCTCCGATTGATGAGACCCCTGCCGCCCGTGCTGGCGTTTTGGCCAACGACTATATTGTTGAACTTGATGGCGTAGCGGTTCGCGGCCTTTCACTTGATCAAGCTGTTGAAAAAATGCGCGGCGAAATCGGCACGGATATCGTGATTACAGTTGTTCGTGAAGATGCTTCTGAACCTCTAAAAATTACCATCACCCGCGACATCATCACCTTCCGTGTTGTGCGCACATCTGTGCGGGACAATGTTGGCGTGATCCGGCTTGCGCGGTTTACCGGCCAATCCTATGCAGGCATTGAAGACGGCATTCGCGAACTCCACAAAGATTTGGGCGATGACCTAAAAGGCCTTGTTTTGGATTTGCGCAATAATCCGGGCGGTTTGGTTGATCAGTCTGTGTTCATTGCAGATGCATTTCTTGCCCGTGGCAATGTGTTGTCGACACGCGGTCGTACCGCAGAAGAGAACACCCGCTATGACGCGAACCCGGACGATTTGGACAAATTGATCGCAGACATTCCGCTGATTGTTTTGATCAATGGTGGTTCTGCTTCTGCATCAGAAATTGTGGCTGGCGCTTTGCAAGACCAAAAACGCGCAACATTACTGGGCACACGTTCTTTCGGCAAAGGCTCTGTGCAGTCGATCATCTCGCTGGGTGGAAACGGCGCAATGCGCTTAACAACATCACGCTATTACACGCCAAGCGGTCGCTCTATTCAAGCAGCGGGCATCACGCCGGATATTGAAGTTTTTCAGGATATTCCTGAGGAATTGCAAGGCCGTGACGAGATTATCGGTGAAGCTGCCTTGAATGGGCAAATCGGTGGCGGCACTGAAACAGAAGCAACCACAGGTTCTTCGGTTTATGTGCCGGGTGATCCGGACAAAGATAATCAGTTGAAATATGCTGTTGATCTGATTTTGGGCAATGAAACCCATGAGGCATTTCCACCAAAATCGGAGAACTAGACACCTAGAGCATGGGGCCAATTTCCATGCCGAATTAGATAGGATTGTTTGCGGCGAATGATCGACAAGTTAGATAAGCCTTTGGGACGTAACCGTTCCAAAGGAAGCTCATATGATGGTGGTGCAGGACGGGCACGCCTACCTGGCGCACAGCTAGCCGTTGCCTTGCTCATACTTGTGGTCAGCGCCCCCATCGCTTGGGTTTGGCTTGTGGACAGTCCAGATGGCGGACGGCCAGTTGCCGATGTCGAAGTGAACTCGGTTGTGGATAGCAACGAACTAGCGCGCAATTTGGCAATTGAGGAAGCCGCAATCGATCAGCAAACTGACGAGAGCGACCTCAATGCAGACAATGGTACATCTAACAGCGATCAGCTTATCATAAGCACTGACGGGTTGCCGGACGGTGAGGATACGAGCGAAGGCTCCCTCGCCCGCACTGATATGCTGGAGCAAAGCCAACATGGGTTTATTCCGCAGGTATCAGCAGACGGTGATCGACCTGTTGACGTCTATAAAAGAGCATCAATCACAAAGTCTTCCGCTGACGGCAAACCACTAATTGCGGTGATTGTATCTGGGTTGGGTCTATCTAAAGACGGTAGCGCGGACGCCATCGACAAGCTGCCGGATGATTTCACCTTGGCTTTTGCGCCCTATGGCAAAGACGTTGCAGAAGTCGCGCGCCGTGCGCGGCAAGGCGGACACGAGATTATGCTTCAAGTGCCGCTGGAACCGTTCGATTACCCACAAAACGATCCCGGCCCACAAACATTGTTGGTCGGCCAATCCACTCGAACCAATTTGGACCGTCTTTACTGGCTGATGTCGCGCATGGATTCCTATATCGGTATCATCAATCATATGGGCGCGAAGTTCACCTCTTCAAGCAATGATTTTGAACCTATTATGGAAGAGATATCTATTCGTGGGCTTGCCTATTTTGATGATGGAACATCCAACCGTTCTGTCGCCCGACAACTGGCGCAAATATCTGGAACAGCGTTCGCGCAGTCAGAGATCGTGCTTGACAATGTGCCTTCTCGCGGCAGAATTTTGGAGCAGTTGAAAAAATTGGAACAACGCGCCCGTGACAACGGACACGCGATCGGCATGGCTTCAGTTCTGCCAATATCCGTAACAACGCTTACGCAGTGGGCAAACGGATTGGAAGAAAAAGGATTTATCTTGGTCCCTGTAAGTGCCTTACTTTCTGAGAATACTGGAATTTAATATGCCAAATGATGCTTTAAGAGAGCAATTGCCGTACAGGCCCTGTGTCGGGGTTGTGTTGTTTAACAATGATGGAAAAGTTTTTGCAGGCAAGCGATTGCCGCACGATAAACAGTTCAACAAATATGTATGGCAATTTCCGCAAGGTGGAATTGATCGAGGCGAAGTGGCAGCAGAAGCCGCATTGCGCGAGCTATACGAAGAAACAAGCATCACATCTGTTTCAATGCTTGCCCGCACAGAAGACCCATTGCATTACGACCTGCCAGACGAACTTTTAGGCGTTAGGCTTAAAGGCAAATATCGCGGTCAAAAACAAGATTGGTTTGCCTTCAGATTTACCGGTGATGAAGCTGAGATAAATGTGAAGAAACCGGCCAATGGCAAACATCCCGCCGAGTTTTCGGATTGGGCTTGGAAAGACTTAGAACAAATGCCTACCCTAATCGTCCCCTTTAAGCGCGAGATCTACGATAAACTCGTTGTCGAGTTTGGCCATATTGGGGCGCAGGGTTAAAAATGAAAACGATTGGCCTTATTGGTGGCATGAGCTGGGAATCCACGGCCCTTTACTATGCGGCCATAAATCGCGAAATTTCAAAGCGCAAAGGTGGGTTGCACTCAGCGCCAATTCTGCTGCACTCCGTGGATTTCGCGCCGATTGCTGAACAGCAATCGAGCCACGACTGGGATGGGCTTGGTAACGCAATGGCAGAAAGTGCAAAGCGATTGGAAGCGGCAGGCGCCGAAGCGATCTTTTTAGCCACCAATACCATGCACAATGTTGCTCATCGTATTGAAGCGGCAACCGACTTACCGTTTATCCATATTGCTGACCCAACAGCAGACGCATTGTTGGCGGACGGATATGACAAGGTTGGACTGCTTGGCACTGCCTTTACCATGGAAATGCCATTCTATATTGATCGGTTACGGGAAAAAGGCCTTGATGTTCTTGTCCCCGAAGTTGATCGCACAAACCTTTCTGGCATCATTTATAATGAACTCTGCAAGGGGATCGTGTCCGATCAATCGCGAGCCGTTTACGTGAAGGCCATCAATTTGATGATGGCGCGTGGTGCCCAGGCCGTCATTTTGGGTTGCACCGAGATCACCATGCTCATCGGTGATGATGACAGCCCTATTCCGACGTTTGACACAACGGCCCTTCATGCAACAGCTGCGGCTGACTTTATTTTGAGCTAGCGGCCAACTTTCTTAATTGTGGCAATAGCCAAATAGCTGTTTGAGTTGCGAATAAGCCGGTCAATCCCAAAAACGCTAAAATTGTTGTGTTGGATTTTAAGATTGTCATCAGGCTTGCTATTTCAATGAGGCCGGTTGGAGCAGACTGTGCAGTCAGCATGAAGTAAATGAATATGTTTTCGGCATAATCGAATAGCGTGATTGAGAACGAGACAACGGCGAAAGCAATTGTTGAAATTCTTGAGGTGTTCCCTATCCGTGTCCAACACCAGCTGGCAGCACCGAATGTTGTTAGGCTCAGCAATGGCGGATAGAAAACATCAAGCACGAGTTGACGTCCGATGTAATAGTTGCGCCCCGCTTCGGATAGTGCCTGCAAGTATACATTTGCATCTTCGACCGAATAGCCGAACGGACGCATATCAAATGCCGGCAAGCCGTTTGCTATGCTAGCAAGAGTTGGCAATGTCACCGTCAACATTGTCACGTAAATTGCCATGGCTGCGATGAAGCACATCCAAATCACTTTTGAATTCAAATTCACTAGGTTCATTTCAACCTCCTTTTGTGGCCTTGTTAATTTGATGGCATAAGGCGGCCGTATGGCGCATTATCAATTGATAATGGATAGACCAGTTGACGCTATTGAACTTCGGGCAATTCTTACGCAACACTTTGAGGTGAGCTCAGATGCGGCGACACTCATCGCACCTATGTTCTCGATTGAGGTCGCTGAAAAAAACTCGACAATCGTCAAGCAAGGGGAACGATCCAACCAAGAGCTTCTGCTGCTTAGCGGCAGCGTTTCAAGTTCAATCGGCGACGTCGATGGCGCTACACATTGCGTTGGAATGTTTGAGGGCCCTTGCGTACTGCCGCCCCACATTTCCCGAACAAAAGATGATGTATCCCGGGTTTCAATCGAAACTATATCGCCACGCAGAATTGCTGCAGCACCCGCTTCAGTTTTTATGGAGCTGATGGTCGCGAACGAAACTGTGCGCGACTGGGGCAACACCATTATGCGCAAACAGATGCTCACGCAATCCGAACATCAATGGGCACTTGCAGCCTTAAACAATGCCGGACGTTTAAAATGGTTCCGGCGCTCCCACACTAATTTTGAAGACAAATTCGAGCATTGGCGAATTGCATCATTTCTGGGGATGACGCCAGTCAGCTTTAGCCGTGCCCGCAAACAATTTCCCACAAAAAAGACCGACGGAATTTGATCCAGCCGGTCTATTTATACACGATGAGGTCGTACGTTTGGTTGTTTAGAACTCTTTCCAATCAGCCTCAGTATCAATCGCTGCATTGCCTTGGCTTGAATAAGCCCCTGCCGCTTGCTTTTG